>CALRZB010000012.1:0-23458 GCA_943372555.1 Chryseobacterium gleum
GTTTTGTTTGTTTATGAGCAGTAGTGTAGGCGAAATACTGATCGCTTGGTTTTATAAAGAAAATGCTAACCACAAGAGCAGCCACCGCAGCTGCTGAAGCCACCCACACCCAAGGTCTAATTGAACGAACCGGTGTTTCGTTACCCAAGGTCTCGATGCGAGCTTGAAGCTCAGTCCATGCTTGTTCTTCCGTCTTAGTAAATGGAATCTCTTTATCCCCCCAATAATTCTTATTCTTCTCCATTTGAATCTCTCTTTGTTCCGTTGTCGGCTGTTATTACACGTTTATTTGGTAAAACCCTACCGTGGTTTTATTTTTTTTACTGAACATTTAAAAAAATCTCGAAAGCCTTTGTGCTTGCCCAAAATCCTTTAGCGCCATTAACATTGTCGGGACCCGCTGTTATCACATTTCTTTTTGATCGAGATCTATAAAAAAACAGTTCTGAATAATCAGAATCAATGACGTAAACCGTCAACTTATGTTGACCGTAATATCTGAAATCCACATCATAGAGATCTATCGAGGATTCCTCAATTGGACCATTGAATTGTGCATCGAATAAACCGTGAGGAACATCGAACGGTATTTCTTCCTTTATCTCTTCTAAACATTCTAATTGCAAAACAAAAGAGTGACCCTCTACCTCATTCCAAGTCAGTCCAAATAATTCCACACCAGGCAGAGCAGGATCAACGATTAATTCTGTGTTGCCAATTGAGATTGGAGCTATTGCAGGTGGCACAACAGAAACCGAATTAATTTCGTCATTCACATATAACAAAATATGACTCGGGTCATCTACTAGAGTGCCATTTAGATGATAAATGCCTTGTCCTGCGCCAGATAACATATAAGCAATGCCATTAACCGAAATGCGAACATTTGCGTTATCAGTTGGCTCGAAAAGTCCTTCTGATGTTAATTCACCTACCTCCACAAATACAGAATCATTATCTCCGCGATAAAAGCCACTAACCAAAGTTTGATTGGTAGAATTGTCCTTAGAGCAACCAACAATCCCAATCAATAGCGCTATGTAAATCAATTTCTTCATTTAAAAAGCAATGGTTAATTGGATTGATGGCACTCGGCCAATCATTGTAATATTTCTTTTTTCAATTGTAGTACCCCCATCATCCGAAGGAAAAGAGAGGTATTGAACATCTCTGATGTTGGTTCTATCATACAAGTTGTAGACTCCACCGCGCACTGACCATGTTATTCTTTCAAGCGCTAAAGTATATCCTACACTCAAATCGAGCCTGTGATAAGCGGGCAATCTTGTTCCATTTATAGCACCATAAATTGGAATTGCAGTAGAGTTACCGCCAACATTCACAACATTATAATACCCATAAAACGGTGTAAACGGACGGCCGCTTCCATAAACCCATATCAGTGAAGCATCGAATGACTTCCAACTGAATTCGTAGTAGCATTTTACCTCATGCAATTGATCATAGCGAGGCGAGACAGCCTCTTCTTGATCCAAATTATCGATTCGGTATTTTGTTTTGGAAAGCGAATAACTCAAGGAGACATTATGCTGGCCTACCACTTTATTCAACATAAAATCGAACCCAAATGCATAAGCATCGCCTTTAAAGAAGACCTCACGTGATAGCACAAAACTCTTCCATGCAGAATTATCTATTGCAATTCCGCTATATAGTTTTCCATAAGCTTCAAAATCCCAATTGACCCCTTTCCATTCGCCTTTTGCTCCCAATACAGCCTGATCGCAAGAAAGCACGGGCAATCTATTTCCATCAGAAAGAAGCCATGTATCAGGTTGATTCTGATATAAACTTTGCTCTCTTACACGATGAACAAATTGATATGAACGAGTGATTGAACTCTTGAATAATAAACGGTTACTCCAGCTGTAAGAAACGAGAGCTCTCCACTCGGGATATAGTTGATTCGTTTTTGAATAATGATTCAAGCGCATTCCGGCATTTGCATTCCAATTTGCAACTACGTACTTCTTCTCTAAAAAAATTGTCGAAATTGAAGCGCTGAGCGTGTCGGCCAAAATATTTTCCAAACCCTCTCCTCCTCTTTCTATTAATATTCGATTATAATTTCCACCTATAAAATAGCTGCCTTTCCCTGCAGTTACTTCTGTTTCATATCGAATGGACAAGTCAGAAAGTTTATTATAATCTTGGCGAAATTGACGTTCAAAATCGTTGTAGCGCAAGTCTTTCAGGGTGTCAATGGCGAAGAGATTACTTGTGTAAGAACTCACACCAACATTCAATTTATGACGAGTTCTATCATTCCATTGATAATCCCATCCAGCACCCAAACCCTTGTTGCCCCAGCCACTCACATCTGAATAATCGTATACATAATTTCCTGTTTGGTCAGCAGTAGAATATTGAATATTCAGATCATCATTGCTCGTATAACCGCTAATAAAGAAGAGCGATTTATCGTCTGGGCGCCATGTCACTTTTCCTAGCACATCATTAAACGAATAATCGGCATTATCAAAAGGACTTTCTTCTGAACCCGCTGTTATTCCAGAAAGATAAATTGTATTAAAAAGAGATTTGTACGCTGACGTAGGAACGAGGTCAGTGATTGATCTTCTGGCTGCAATCATTGCAGATGCATTATTTTTCCTTCCTAGAGGTGTTTCAACAAAAACCCCAGTAAAGAGCGGTCCAATATCTATTCGACCCCCGCTCGCGTATCTGCTACCTTCTTTTGCTGTGATCTGAACAGCTCCTCCAACTCTCGAATTTAGCCGCGCCTCACCAGGAGCTTTATAGATGCGCATATTCTTGACTGCAGTTGGATTAATTGCACTAATCAACCCAAAAAAATGATCCATATGATAGATGGTAAATCCATCAATAGATAAAAGACTTTGATCGCCTGCAGCCCCGCGGATGATCAAGCCATTGCTACTTTCATTAGTAGCATTTATTCCTGGTAATAATTGAGCCGCTCTCATGATGTCAGGCTGTCCCGGGCCATTCACATTAGAAATATCCAATGGATTTAGAGATTGTAAACTTGGCTCGTCCGCACTTTCAAAAAGCTCCACTCCTGCAGCTTCGACCACTGCGGCAGGCAAAAGACCACGTCTAGAAGTTAATGAAATGACAGGAGATTTTTCTCGACTTAATCTTTTAACATTTACTATTTGTTCCTCGTAACCGACGTAATTGGCTATGAGCGAACAGGTATCTGAAGGAATATTCTTTATTTCAAAGCGACCCCTTTCGTCAGCTTGAACGAAGATCGGAAAATCTCTGACTCTAATATTCGCAAATGGAAGAGGTTCACCTGTTTCTATGTCTTCAATTTGACCGCGAATAGTAAACACCGCAATTGAGTCCACGGTTGCTACATTGACTGATTTAATCAAAGGAACGATGACATAAATTTTACCAACCTTTCGAAAACTCAGGTCGAATGGGCTCAGAATATTCTCTAGAATTTTTTCAATGTGTACGTTTTCGAATGAATCGGTAACACGATACTCCTTGAGCGAAGTCGCATCGTAAGCGAACTTTAAATCATAATTTTTCTTGAAAAACGAAAGAACTTCTGGCAAGGGTGAATCAACAAAAGAACCATTAATGAGGGTATCCGAACTTTGAGCCCCGACATCAAACACCGTTAAAAACAGTAATGACAGAAGAATTATATTGAAATGTAATCTTGGTGCTTTCACAACTCTGTTCCGAGCTTTTCACGCAAGATACTCAAAACCTTACTCATTCGCTTTTCAACAGCTTTAACAGAAAGTCCGAGGCGCTCAGCGATCTCGACATAGGTCAAGTCTTCCAATCGATTCATAAAGAAAACTTCCCGACCACCTTCAGGCAACATGGCAATCACGGATTGAAGCTTCTTCTCGTAATCTTTCATCTCAGCCAATTTTTCAGGATTGTCGTTGTCACGATCTGTTCCTGGAATTTTTTTGAATTTATATAAAAGCTGTTGACGTTTGAGTTGATTAATTGTCAAATTTTGGGCAATGGTATATAGATAAGCCTTCACTGTACGCTTATCAATTTTGGCGCGTGTTTCCCACAACTTGATGAATACATCTTGCGTTAGATCCTCTGCCATATCCACGTCACCGCATCGGTAATAAATAAAACTTCGAATAGGCTTATAGAGCTGCTTAAAGAAGGCATGGTATTCCGCTTCGGTAATTTCTTCCAAATTTTTCTTATCCGATCGAAGCAGGTTAAATATCACTTTCTCTATTTTAGTTATAAACCCAAAAAAATCATTTTGGGTTGTCTCAAAAATTAATTCTGGCTAAAAGTAGTAATTGTGAAGGCAATCAAACAATATTGAATTTCCCCTAAAAAACTACCAAGCTATCACACTACCAAACTATCTAACTACCTTCACTTCATGAAAAAGATACTTGCCATTCTATTTTTTAGTGCACATGTATTGACTTATGCGCAAACTGAAGTTCGGCCCCAGCAGCCTGTTCCTCCTTTTAATTATATAGAAGAAGAAGTGACGGTATTTAACGCAAAAGACAAGATCAATTTGGCAGGGACACTCACATTGCCCAAAGGAACAGGACCTTTCGCGTGTGCTATAATGATTACTGGAAGCGGGGCTCAAAATCGAAACGAAGAATTGATGGGTCACCAACCTTTTGCTGTTATCGCTGATTATCTTACCAACAATGGCTATGCAGTTTTGCGCATGGACGATAGAGGTGTGGGAAAAAGCGAGGGCAATCATGCGATCGCCACAAGTTTTGATTTTGCCAATGATATTCTAGCTGGATTCACTTATCTGACTAAAGACAACCGTATCAACCCTTCCAAAATCGGACTGATTGGACACAGCGAAGGAGGTCTAATTTCTGCAGTAGTGGCTGCTAAGGAGCAAAAAATTGCTTTCGTCATTTCACTTGGTGGAGTTGGTGTTTCAATTTATGAAGTGTTGAAACAACAAAATCTAGATATTACTCTTGCCGAAGGCGCATCAAAAGAAGTTGCGCAAACGAATCAATCCAATCTAATTTATTTGATGGATATTATTGTTGCTTCACCTGACAGCGCGGCTTGTTCACAGAAACTAGCAGTTGTGATTGATAGTCTATATAGTTATCAAAAGCCTATGATACCCGATTTCGAAGGATTCGTTCAGGGTCAAATTGCTTTTCTAAACTCAAGATGGATGCGTGCAATTCTAAATTACGATCCGGCCCAAGATTGGAAAAAAGTAAAATGTCCCGTGCTAGCACTGAATGGCGAAAAAGACATTCAGGTGAATGCTGAAATTAATTTGAATGCCATTGCCGCTGCTCTCGAAAGCGGAAAGAATTACAAGTATCAAACAACTATTATGTCGGGCATGAATCACCTTTTTCAAAGCTGTACTACCTGCCGTATTAGCGAGTACGCCACCCTATCTGAAACCTTTTCACCAGATGCTTTGGAAGAAATGAAAGTCTGGTTGAATAGAAATGTGCAATAAATAGTAAATTTGCGCGCCTTCTTTCAATGGAAAAGGAAGGCAATATAACCATGCAAGGCAAAACGTTAATCATTGGAGCTTCAGGCCAAATCGGCATTGAGCTAACGCTCGCGCTACGAGCTAAATATGGAAATGATGCTATCATAGCATCTGATATTCGTAAACCAAACGATCCAATTTTCGAGGAAGGGCCTTTCGAGGTGCTTAATGTTCTTGACAAACCAAGTTTAGAAGCTGTCATCGAAAAACACAATATTTCTTATGTGTATCAATTGGCCGCTTTGCTAAGCGCAACTTCTGAGAAAAACCCAGAAAAAGCATGGGACCTCAACATGAACGGTCTCTTCCATATTCTTGATATCGCTAAAGCTGGAAAAATTCAACGTGTGTTTTGGCCTAGCTCGATTGCAGCTTTTGGACCTAATACACCAGCAGATAATACTCCTCAATACACCATTATGGAACCTACCTCGGTGTACGGTATATCTAAACTTGCCGGCGAACGTTGGTGCGAATACTACTACAATAATTTCGGTGTTGATGTGAGAAGCATCCGCTATCCAGGTTTAATCGGCTTCCGCTCAGAACCGGGCGGTGGAACTACAGATTATGCGGTAGATATTTTTTATCATGCACTTGAAACTGGCTCATACGAATGTTTCCTAAGTGAAAACACAAATTTGCCAATGATGATGATGGAAGATGCCATCAATGCCACCATCAGAATCATGGAAGCTCCGAAAGAGCAAATCAAAATACGCAGCAGCTACAATTTAGCCGGAACCAGTTTTACCCCAGCAGAAATTGCTAATGCCATCAAGTTACATATTCCAAACTTTACGATCACTTATAAATCAGACTTCCGCCAAGGACTTGCTGACTCGTGGCCAAATAGCATCAACGATGCAGAAGCACGACAAGATTGGGGATGGGAGCACAAATACGACCTTAATCTATTGGTTTCTACAATGATAACGGAAATAGCAAAGAAAAAAAAGGTGTCTGCGTAACATCACAACTTCATCTGCCGTAGAAATGGACAAATCCCGCAAAGGATTTAACCTAACTTTTACGATAATGATTTTCAATACACGCACATTAAGACTGTCACTTATTCTAGCTACTGCCCTGGCTGTGGCTTCTCCAGTTTTCGCTGGTGATTGGAATAAGAAGGATGGCTCCGGAATGAAACAAGGCTATTGGGTCGTAACGGCTGATATGCTTGGTGAACGTGCGTACCCATCGGGTGCAAAAATCGAAGAAGGTCAGTACAAGGATGATCGAAGAGAAGGTGTTTGGAAAAAATACTTCCCATCAGGATTACTCCGTTCCGAAATCACATACAGCAACGGAAAACCAAGTGGATACTATGCTATTTATTATACCAACGGAAATCTTGAAGAACAAGGATCTTGGTATGATGAAAAAAATGTAGGTGAATTCAAACGATTTTACGACAACGGTAAACTCCAACATCACTTTTATTTTGATGACAGAGGAAAGAGATATGGGTTTCAATATTATTTTCATGAAACTGGCAATCCTGCCCTTGTAGTAGACATTAAAAACGGAGTAGAATCTGGTTCATACAAACGCTACAATGCAGACGGAACCTTAGCGGAAGAGAAACTCTTCGAAAACGGAAAAGTAAAACCGGGCACGACCAAAGTGTATCAAAGTCCAAAGCCTGCTGAAATAAAAGTAGACGCTCACAATCCTAATATTGGTAAAGAAAGCGTTTCTCCAACTAAAGAAAAAACCAACGCTGCGTTGCCATTCCAACAAAATGGATACAACACATTGTACGATGTCAATGGAAATATCACTCAATGTGGTGAATTCAAAAACGGAAAGCTATACAACGGAAAATGTTACCGTTATAATAGCTCAGGAATACTGGTAAAAATTGACCTTTACAGAAAAGGAAAATTCATTGGAACAGGCGCATCAGACGATTGAAACTAACAACAACGATAAATTTCATGATTAACCGCAGCATATTTCGATGTGCTGCGGTTTTTTTTGACTAATATTCCCCATCCCTTATTTACTTTGCACCATGGAGCAAAAGCTAACGATTTATAACAGCCTATCTAGAAAGAAAGAAGAATTCATTCCTGTGCACGAAGGACTTGTAGGAATGTATGTATGCGGACCGACAGTATACAGCGATGTGCACTTGGGCAATGTGCGCACTTTCTTGACTTTCGATATCGTATTCAGATATCTTCAATTCCTTGGCTATAAAGTACGCTACGTTCGAAACATTACCGACGTTGGTCACCTTGTAGGAGACGGAGATGAAGGTGAAGATAAAATCGCTAAAAAAGCACGTCTTGATAACCTCGAACCGATGGAGGTCGTGCAGAAATACACCAATGGATTTCACGATGTAATGCGTTTGTTCAACATTCTCAATCCATCTATCGAACCTACTGCAACTGGCCATATCGTAGAGCAAATTGAAATGATTCAACAAATCATTGCCAATGGCTACGGCTACGAGAGCAATGGATCCGTGTACTTTGATGTAAGAAAATTCAACGAAAAATATCCTTACGGAAAATTATCAGGTCGCGTAATTGATGAGCTACTCACCAACACTCGTGAACTTGATGGACAAGACGAAAAGCACGACCCATTGGATTTTGCTATTTGGAAAAAGGCAGAACCACAGCATTTGATGCAATGGAATAGTCCATGGGGAAGCGGCTTCCCGGGATGGCATCTAGAATGCTCAGTGATGAGCACCAAATACCTCGGCACTACATTCGATATTCATGGTGGTGGAATGGATTTAAAATTCCCACACCACGAATGCGAGATTGCTCAAAACGTGGGCGCATGTGGTCATGAACCAGTTCGCTATTGGATGCACGGAAATATGCTTACAGTAAACGGCCGTAAAATGGCCAAAAGCGAAGGCAATGGTTTCACTCCAGATGAACTCGTAACCGGCAATCATAAGCTCCTAGAAAGAGGATATAGCCCAATGACTGTGCGTTTCTTCATGCTGCAGTGTCACTATACTTCTACGCTTGACTTCAGCAACGAAGCGTTGCAAGCGGCTGAGCGCGGCTATAAGCGCATGACTTCTGCAATGAAGACGGCAAAAGAATTGGTGCCTTCTGCTACTAGCGATGAAAACATTGCGGCATGGACACAACTTTGCTACGACGCGATGAATGATGATTTCAATACACCCATTTTGATTTCCCACCTTTTCGAAGGCGTTCGAATTATTAATACAGCCAAAGAAGGCAAACTTAAATTGACCGCAGAAGATATCGCTCTTTTGAATAAAACATTCAACGGTTTCTTCTTCGATGTTTGCGGACTAAGTGCTGAAGACAGCAGCTCTAATAACGAGGTAACAGGTCACTTAATGGACTTCATCCTAGAGATGAGAACTGAAGCAAAAGCGAATAAAGATTTCGCAAAATCCGACTTGATTCGTGATAGACTTGCTTCAATGAATATTCAGATTAAAGATTCGAAAGAAGGAACTTCTTGGTCAATTAACGATTAATAGAATGACACTTTTCACCCTGAGAAAAAGCGCAACGATATTTATATCAGCAGCGCTTATAATTGTTTCATGCAATAGCTGCAGCACTGATGGACCGGTAACTCCAGACAAACCGCAACCAACAGGCGGTCCTGCCGTTTCTGTTCCAGCGTTCAATCAAGATAGTGCATATGCTTTTGTAAAAACTCAGGTAGATTTTGGTCCACGTGTGCCTACTACTGCGCAACACAAAGCTTGCGGAGATTGGATGGTAGCGAAACTAAAATCCTATGGTGCTAACGTGATCGAACAAACAGGAAACGTAACTACGTTCGACGGAAAAACTTTTCCTTTGCGAAACATCATTGGTGAATTTAATCCATCAGCTAAGAAAAGAATAATACTCGCTGCGCATTGGGACACGCGTCCTTTTGCAGACAAAGACCCAGACAAATCACTTTGGAAAAAACCGATTGATGGCGCAAATGACGGCGGTTCGGGTGTAGGCGTGCTCTTGGAAATTGCGCGATTGATTTCTATTCAAGCTCCAAAAATGGGAATCGACATCGTATTCTTCGATGCAGAAGATTATGGTGTTCCAGAATTCAACAATTCAAATGAATCTTCAGATACATTCACGTGGTGCCTTGGTTCACAATATTGGATGCGCAATCCACATAAAACAGGATACAACGCGGAGTGCGGTATTCTGCTCGATATGGTCGGAGCTGATGGTGCCGTTTTCAACAAAGAAGGAAAATCAATGGAGCGCGCCATGAGCACCGTCGCTCAAGTATGGAACATCGCTGCGAAATTCGGTTATGGCTCTCTATTCGTTGATAATGAAACGGGCGAAATTGTAGACGACCACCAATTTATGAACGGCGCTGGAATTCCTACAATCGACATCATCGACATGCGTCCAGAAATTAAAGCGATGGGAATGGAGAGCTACGGCTTCGGTTCTTTCCATCATACTCACAATGATAATATGTCTGTGATTAGCACCAACACATTGAAAGCTGTTGGACATACCGTATCTCATTTTATCTACACCTATCGTTAACGATAATGTGTGGCTAAATAATAATACGGCTGCATCATATGGTGGACTGTGAAATTCGTTGGACTTTCGGGATACAATTTGTGGTATTCTTCATCACCACTCATCACTACCACATTGGCAGTGCGAACATAATTACTTGATGGAAAAAAATCAGGCTCTTCGTAAAAAGGAAGTGCCTTATTTATTTGATCGTAAACTCTATTTCCCAAATATCTCTTGAATACTTTGTGCGCTTGGCGGGGGTTTACATTCAATTTTTTAAATACCACTTTCAACACAAAACGCTGCCCGAATTTTTGGGCATTTAAAATGACCTCTGGATCTGTAAACGGATTCGTTTTATTAAAATCTGTATTCATCTGAACACCAGCTGGAGTTTCAGGCACCCAATCATCAACGTTTATAGCATTGTACGACCAACCATTTCTCGTTAAATATTCAAAGTCATAAGCGTACTGTGTATTGCCGGGTTTAGGCGCCGCAAAACAAATGGTCTTGAAGTTCATATCTGCCGGCAACGCACCGTCTCGTTGCATGTACTTAAACTGAGAAGTAAGATAATAACCTATCGCTCCGCCCTGACTGTGGCCAAGCACGATAAAATCTCTGATTCCTGCTTTATAACATGAATCCAATTTCGGAATCATATCATCCGCCAAATAAGCGAAACCGATTACCCAACCAGCATGCACAGCAGCTCCTTCCCTATCAGATAAATGATACTTGAATTTTTTCTTTTCGTTCAATGAAATTTCGCCATTAGCGGGCACCATTCCAGAGTAATAATTTTGCAGCCAACTAATAGGCAAAGATGTTGTGCCTCGAATGCTCAACACAGCAATATTATTCGGTGAAACCCATAAATCATATCTATTGTCGAGACCAACAATGGGACTGCGGTAGACCAACTTATGATCGGCAGGATCTGGAATACCATAAAAAAAAGAACTGTCACCTTGGCGAGAATAAATCTTCACCATTTCAATAAATTCATCTTTATCGAAACCGGGCTTTAGTTTTTGACCAGATAAATTCTGTGAAAATAGAAACACCATTCCACTAAAAAGCAGCATGAATTTCAAGGTGTCTTTAAACATATTTTCTAGAAATCTAAATTGAGAGATAGGTAGAATACACGAGGCAATACGCGTCCATCATCAACTCCCCAAGCCCAATCGGCACGAAGGAAATAACCCAGCACACGTGATCTAACACCAAATCCATATCCGTAGATAATTGGCTCTTTATTATTCTTAATTGTAACTGTAATTGGATTTTGTGAAACCGTTGTTTGGTTGAACAAGTTTTCGTTTGAATACGGTGTCTTACCCGTCCAAGCAGAACCTGCGTCAAAGAATCCTACGAGCTGGAAATTTTCGACAAAATCACTCTTAATCGGTTTCTTCATGAAATACTTAAACACTGGCCATCTTAACTCAGCATTCATCAAAGCGAATGAATTTCCATTACGCGAATTGATATAGAATCCACGCATTGGCCCCATAAATGTTTGATGCTTGAAAATAGCCGTGTCCAAATCGGGAAGTGAATTATCAATCTTCTGTATGAGCCAATTATCCACGCCTCCCATGTAATGCGCTAGTTTGTATTTACCAAATGAAGTCGAACCAGAGAAACGAACACATGCAATCAAATCGCGATGTATTTTATGATAATGGCGGAAGTCGAAACCCGCAACACTAAAATCAGAGCGAGTATCAAAAACATCAGGACGCTGGTAGGTTTCTACCCACAATTTGTAACGTGTTCCATTGTACAAATTCAATCCTTTATTTACCGTGTTATCGAAAACATATTCCAATCTTGCTCCTACTTGATAAGTGTAAATATTTCGTGCAACAAGACTAATAGGATCGATGCTCGAAGTAACATTCCGATCTTGTCTAAACATTCCAGTAAAACGCAAACTTGCTAACTCATTGAAAGGATATTTCCATTGATAAGATAATGCTGTAGTATGCACTTTGTAATAGTTGAATTCATCAACTGAAGTCTGCGCCAATCGCTGAAAAGTAAACTTTCTATCTACCCTATGTTTTAGATTTTCAAAACTTACTCCGAAATCATTGTTTTGAAGATTGAATGCCAAGCGAACACCACCCACCAATTTATAATCCTCGAAAAGATCACTCAACCCAAACTTCGTCAATGCAGAAATACCAGGATTAATAGAAGTTGGTGAAGAGAATTTTTGGTAGAATGCATTAGTAAAACTATTATCGACTTGAGACAGAACGTAATCTGTTGCGAAATTCAAACGATATCCTCTACTCTTTGGAATATCCACAACAACAGCAGCAGAATCAATTGCGGGAACAACACCATCTGGCGTCATTTCTTGCACTCGTACCGTTTCCTTTTCGAATGTGTAATTCTTTCTGTCGTCTTCAAAAACGTAATTGTCTATATCAATCTCATCTAAGCCTAGAGAATCACTTTGTGGAGTCAACACCTCACCGCCCCCATTCGTTTGTGCAGTGCCACCTGGAATTGCTTCCGCGCCATTGGTAAGAACTTTATCCGCAGATCTATTTCCAATATATATGACAGGGCGATTATTCTTTTTGAATAATAAAGTATAATCTCCGCTTGTTGCATTAAAGCTGTAATCATATGGACTACGAGGGAAGTCACTGAGCAATTCCGTTGTAGTAAAATATCTGTAATGCACCGTAGTGTCAATTCGCGCTATCGCACTATCCACCCGAGCGAGATAACGATTGTCAACTCCGCGACCATTGCTCAAATAAGTATAATGTTTTGGACTATACAAGAAAGGATGATGCTCGTCTTGATCGGGTGTCATTGTTATTCGTTCAAGAATCTTTGAGCGATTCTCCAAATCAAAAACATAAATATCCTTATTCAAATTTTCTAGCTTCCCTTGATCTTCAACACGCAATGTATCGTCATTTCTGTTGCTCGCAAAAATGATTCGCTCATCGTTGTCGATGAATTTTGGATTGATATCATCGTAGATGTCATTTGTCAGTTGCTCTTGGTTATTTCCAAGCACTTGATAGAGATAGATATCTGTTCGACCTTTATTTACCCCACTAAATACAATCTTCTTTCCATCGCGACTGTACTGAATATCGATGACTTTTTCAATCCTAAAAAGTTCTTTTTCTATTTTCTTCTTTTCTTCCAGTTGGTAATTTCCAATAAAAGCTCTACCTCTTCTTTCGTACATATAAGTAAGCACTTCAGAGGAAGGATGCCACGTTAAGACAGGAAAACTTTCATCGACTAATCGATCAAGTTTGTATTCTCTTTTTAATACCCGTTTGAGTTTTTCTTTTTCAATGTCGTAAATCCAAATCTTGTACTGTCCCATTTCGTTGGTCACGAAGGCCATCTTCTTTCCATCAGGAGCTAGTTCGAATTGACTGTAGGTGTATTTCTTTTTGTATTTAACAGCGAGAGCACCGAGTTGTTTTTCCAATTTCTTCCAAGCCTTCAATTCGGCGCGAGTAGCGTCTTTCGAAGGCTTTGGTGCATATCCAGGGATGATATTAGATTTTACTGAACTGTATTTGCCTTTGTAATATCTGATAAAGTCATTAGTTACAGTATCAATTGACAATCCAAGAACAAATAGAAATCCACTTTCTACATTGCGACTCAATCGAGTCATATAGAGAATATTTGGAATCACATTCTCGCCATAAACTTCTGCGATGTAACGCCAAAATGCGTGACCTACTAATTTCGATTCACGTCCTTGAAGCCTATTGATACTTCCAACTTTCTTCTTTTGAACCAAGTCGCGCATGAAATTTTCGGACTCAGGAAATTCTTTTGTTGAAGCAAATGAAATAATACCATCCTCATACCATTTGGGCATACTGAGCAATGTAGAGCTCTTCAGCACATCCTTCCAATCACCGCCGTACATCATTTCATTGAAAACAACTTTTGAAAGTCCTTCGCGAATTTGCTTTTCTAAAGCTGCGTGGTCGCCTTCATAGTAGACAAACATTTTACTTCCCATTATTCGCGCAGCACCACCAATATTGTATTGATCATCATTTGAAATACCAATGTTCGATTGTCGAAACTCACTTTGCTTAGCATAAGAAAGTATTTGAACTTTATCTTCAATAGAATAGTCGAAGAATTTCTCAACTGTCTTCAGATTTTTTTCGGATGACACAAGCACATATTGAGCAAGTTGCTCTCCGCCTTGATAATAATAGACTTCAAAATGTTCTGTAGGATAAAAATACCATTCAAACTCGCGGTACTGAACTCGGTTTTTCCCGAAGTCGAGATTAGAGCCTTGATAGAATTGTGCACTAGAAGAATAGGTAGCAAAAAATGCTACCAATGCCACTAGAATAGATTTAATCTTGAAATTCATCATGCTCGAGGGCTAATTTAACCAATTGCGCTCTATATCTGCACAAACAACCACAGTATCCCCCCAAAAATTCAGGTCGTTTAACATTTCTAACTTAGCCGCGTCGTAACGATCTTTGCAAACAAATAGTGTCTATGAATATTCAGATCTTCAATTTCAATGCCTTTCAGGAAAATACCTACCTGATTTATGATTCTACAAATGAATGTGTAATCATCGATCCAGGGATGACCGATGAAGAGGAGGACGCGATTCTGTTTGACTTTATTGAGCAAAAAGGATTAACGCCCAAATTGATCCTGAATACACATTGCCACATTGATCATATCTTGGGTGTGGCTGCAACTAAAGCTAAATTCAGCATTCCTTTTGTGACGCATGAAAAAGATATGGCCATGATCGAAAGAGCAGGTTCTGCGGCACTTATGTGGAATATTCCCTACCGCGAATGCCCCAATCCAGATCGTTTCATCGATGAAGGCGAAGTCATTCAAATAGGAGAAATGAAGTTCGACACATTATTCGTTCCTGGACATGCTCCGGGACACCTTGCTTTTGTTTGTCATCAAGAAAAAGTAGTGATCTCTGGTGATGTGCTCTTTAAAGGTAGTGTAGGCAGGGTTGATTTACCAGGGTGCAACAAGCTTGATTTGATAAAATCTATTCAAGAAAAAATGTACACACTACCTGACGATTATGCTGTATTCTCAGGTCATGGTGAACACACTACAATAGGTGCGGAGAAAAAGACCAATCACTTCGTAAGAGAAGATTCAGTTTCTTTTTAGACTAGGCCTTTTTCAGAGTAAAAGAAAAAGTACTTCCCACATCGATGGTACTACGCACAGATATAGACTGTTTGTGCGCCTCGATAATGTGTTTGCATATTGCAAGACCAAGTCCAGAACCTCCTTCATTGCGAGAGCGACTTTTATCTACTCGATAGAAACGTTCGAATATTCGAGGTAAATGTTCTTTGTCGATTCCCAAACCATTATCAGCGACTTCAATAAGAATATTATCGTTCATGTCGTAGAACCGCACGCGAGTTTCCCCATCGTCCTTACCATACGCCACGCTATTTACTAAAAGATTCGTGAGCACTTGCTCTATACGCTTGCGTTCGCCTAAAACCATGATTGGTTTTTCGGAAGGATTCTTTAATCTTAATGTGATACTTCTATCTCTAGATTGCTGTTCTAGGGAGTCGATTACTTGCTTGCACAAATCAACCACATCAAATTTCTTCACATCGAGCACCATTCCATCGCTTTCAATGCGGGTAATTTGATCTAAATCTTGAATTAAATCACTCAATCGATCGCAGTTCTTTGAAGCTTTGCCAAGGAATTTCTTGGTCAGTTCTATATCGTCAAGTTCGCTTTCTATCAGCGTATCTATATAGCCTTGTATATTGAATACCGGCGTTTTCAGTTCATGCGCAAGGTTGCCAATAAATTCCTTTCTGAAGTTTTCTGTAGCTTTAAGTTCTTTTACCTCTTTGATTTTTTCTTCAGCCCAATCAGCCACTTGTTCGTTGACCTCTGTTAAAACGTCGGTGCTCATTTTGATTTTAGGCTTAGTATCCCCGCTTTGACTCTTCAAGGAGTGAATGGTTTTGTAGATAATCTTCACTTTACTGTAAAGAAATTTCTCAATAAAGTTGAAAATGATAAAATAGGAAATGACAAATCCAAGAACAACGAACAAGACAAGCCATATCCACTCGAATTCTCTATCAAGAAAATAAACCAGTAAGAAATAAGAAAAGGCCAGGAGTCCCGTGATTAGGGCCGAGGATTTGAGAGCTACACTTTTAGGGGTGGTTTGTGCCATTAAGGCTCAAATTTATACCCAACTCCCTTAACTGTCTTAAAATTTTCATCACCAAGTTTCTCACGGAGCTTTCTAATGTGCACGTCGATCGTTCTATCTCCTACAATTACGTCGTTTCCCCAAACACTTGTAAGAATGTTTTCACGGGTAAAAACGCGGCCTGGAGCGGAACATAGCAAAGCGAGCAATTCGAATTCCTTTTTCGGCAGATTGAGTTGAGTGCCGTCTTTGATTACAATGTATCTGTCTTTATCGATTACAATGCCGTGTGATGGCACTTCTTTTTCAACGGTTTCATTTGGGGCGTTGCGTCTGAGTAGAGCTTTTACACGCGACACAAGCACTCTTGGTTTGATAGGCTTAGCAATGTAATCATCAGCACCTGCGTCGAATCCTGCAATTTGTGAGTAATCCTCATTTCGTGCAGTAAGAAAGGCAATAACTACATGCTTGAGTTTAGCGTCATCTCTAATTTCTAGACAAGTTTCCATGCCATCCATTCCGGGCATCATGACATCGAGAAGAATTAAATCTGGAATTTGTTGTTTGGCTATTTCTAGACCAGAGCGACCGTTGTTGGCCGTAAATACTTCGAAACCTTCCTTCTCAAGGTTGAATCCTAATAAATCAAGGATATCCTGTTCGTCGTCTACCAGAAGTACTTTTTGCTTACTCATTCGGCGTCTTTGTAATTATTACGGTGCAAAACTACTCTCTTCTCGTTAAGTATAGGTTAAACCAACCTTAACTCATAGCTATCTAAAAACACTTTTTATTTCTAAGTTTTCAAAAATAGCTTTTATTTCGGGCCATGAAACAAAACTTCTTTGCCGAAAAGGTAATTTGGATAACTGGAGCCTCAAGTGGTATTGGTGAGCAATTGGCCTATAAGCTTGCGAAACAAGGCGCCAAACTCGTTCTCTCCTCACGCAGAGTCGAGGAATTAGAGCGTGTGAAAAAGCAATGTGGTTCAGCTGAAGTGACCATAATTGCGCTCGATCTTGGTAAAGAAGATTCGGTAAAAAATGCAGCGACAGAAGTTTTAGCCAAATTCCCACGCATCGATTACTTGTTTAATAATGGTGGAATAAGCCAACGAAGCTTGACAATCGACACAGATCTTTCTGTTGATAGACGAATATTTGAGGTTAATTTCTTCGGAAATATTTTACTTTCTAAAATGGTAGGTAAAAGAATGGTGGAACAGAAATCTGGTCACATCATCGTTACCTCAAGTTTGGTGGGTAAGTGGGGCTTTTACTTGCGTTCGGCTTACTCTGCATCAAAGCACGCTCTGCATGGATTTTATGAATCGATGCGCATGGAAGTAGAAAAAGATGGTGTATCAATTTCACTCGTTTTACCAGGATTTACGCAAACGAGCATTTCACAAAATGCGTTAGAAAAAGATGGAAAGGCAACAGCCAATCAAGATGAGAATCAAAAAAATGGATTGACGGCAGAATTTGTTGCAGAGAAAATTCTCAAAGGAGTTGAGAAAAAGAAGTTTGAAATTTCTATTGGACGAACAGAAGCTTTGGGATTAATTGTAAAAAGATACTGGCCTTCGCTATTTGAAAGAATGGTCAGAAAATGGTCTGCGAAATAAAAAACCCCCTCGCTTTCGCGAGGGGGTTTTTCTTTTTCTCTGCTTTTTCACTATTGATTAAACGAACGGATATATTCGTCCAACGCTTGGACAGAAGCACAAAACCAGAAAATACTGTTTACCTGGTAATAGTTCTGTTTGTCCATGGTATTCACATAAGCCACTTTGGCAAACTCCAATCTTGAGTCTTCAAACCAGAATTTCTCCATGATTTGTTTCACTTGATTGGTTGTCACGTTTCTGTTTTCAATCGCTTGTTTAGCAATACGCATTCTGTCTTCTTCGAACCATGCATTCTCCACATTTTGAAGAATAATTTTGAATTCAGTAGCGCTTACACCTAGCGAAACGTGCCCAGATCCGCAATTATCGCCGTGCTGATCATGACCGTTGCCATGACCGTGATCGTTGTAAACTGGCTTAGCGACAGGGCGACCACTTGGACGTGGAGATGGTTTAGGGCGTTGATCCACAGTTGGAGTTCCACAAGTTCTCTTTGGAGTGACATTCAAATCAAGAGATTTATTTCTTAATAATGAAGCAGTCACAATAGAGTTTTCGGGAACTAGAACGCGTCCATCGTAGAGGATTGTTCTGTGTCCTCCATTACCGACTTGTTCATCGCGGTAGATTCTTAAAGTGTGATTACCTGCAGCAACATCTTCTAGAGACCAACGATTGAACGTAATAGTCTTTTGATTGTCCCATTCGATGGTCACTCTGTGAGCATCAAAAAGGCTGAGGTTGAATTCGGAATTCCCTCTCGCAGAAGCTTGTGACGCAAGTGCGGAGAGGCCGAAGATCGAAGTGATAAGTAAAATCTTTTTCATGTTTTGGCCCTCCTTAAATTTTAATTGTACTTGAGGTACGGAGCCAAAACCAAAGGGTGTGCCAAATTCCGAATTAGTCTTTGATGCGACTAAATCGAAGCGCTTTCAACATGAAATCAGGAAGCGGTTTTAACGGATCTCTTTTCTCCACATTCAAGAAGATTCCCCACTTCTCCATGATTGGAACTTTGTACACTTCAATCATCTCAATTAGGGTTACATCATTGTCTTGAATATAGGTGCAATGCACTTTGGTTTGGCCCATACCAATAGCATTGTTGCTATCACATGTGAAACCATATCCAGCAGCTGCGAGATCCTTTCCTAATGCAGCCATTCCTTTTACATCAAAACCAATATGTGCAAAACCAGTATCGCCCCATATTCTATCTTTAAAAATATAGTTAGGAGTACGATCCAATGCTTGAATCAATTCAATATAATTTTTACCAGTCACTTTAGCAAAACCACCGCCTGGCTGAGCAGACTGAGTGAGCATTACACGACGGTATTTATTTTTTCCTCCAGGAAGATTTTTCCAATCTTCAAATACTCCTGTTGAATCATACACCACTTGATCGAAACCAAGAATATCTCTATACAATCCCAATGCTTTATCCATATCGCTCACACCCGTGCTGCAACCAATCACGCCACCGCTATGGTGATTCGCGTTGGTGTACCACTGATCTCCTTCTACATATTGCCAAACGTTTCTATCTAAATCTTCAAGATAAAAAGTTTTTCTGCCTGAAGGATCAATAGAAATATCTGTTAATGCTGGTGCACCATTCTCTTTACAAAATGCATGTGATGCTTCGATGTTTTTGCATTTCAATTGTGTGATGCAAATTCCCAAATCACCAACGAGAACATCAAACTTTGCGCGTACAGGTTTAAAAGAAGTCGGGCAAATAACTTCAATTGCACAACCACCTTGTAGATTCACGACCATGCTTGCACGCTTCGTGATGGTGCTGTTGCGCGTGTACACATCCATAAGCGGAGCGGGTTGAACAGAATCGAAAAACGGAATATTCAAACCGAAAAACTTTCTGTAAAACTTAAGTGATTTGTCCATTTCACTCACTGCAACACCGATGTGTTGAAGTCCATTTATACGCTTATACATGGTCTAACTAATTTTTTGTTTGATAATAGCAGTGAGTTCATTTCTCAAATGTTGGAACTCATCAAATTCCCTAAGATTGGAATTTTTAAATCTCAAAAAAGACTGAACGGCTTGCCATTTTCTATAAATAAACAACCATTTCTTAGCCACCCAACCTACTATAGGTCCAGTGATTGTGATAATTAAAAACGCCATTAATTTTTCATCAAAAAATAATGACGCTATCCCGGAAATAATTAACCAATAAATAGGAAGCAAGAACGTCCAAAATGCAAGTCGAATAGAGTTCTTGAAAAGAGGATCCTTCACTTTTGTTTTTACAAAATTTTCAATGAATCTCTCAAATGGTGAATAGATTGTTCTTCCTACCAAATAAAAAGGAAGAAGAAAAATCAAACCTAACATCATCAATGGCATGTTGTATCTGCCTGATGCTACTTCTTCATTGATATGATATCGATCACAAATCGCTTTGTATTTTCTTGTCTTATCAATTACATCGTGCAGGAAAGAACTTCCTTGAATTTTACCAGAAAAAATGCGATACGCCTCGTATTGATCTTTGAGCAATTTTGATTGAGGAACTTCAAAACAAAGTTCACGCAAATAAACTATCTCATCATAACCTTCTTCAATTTCAACGTGGACTACTAGCTTACTGAGTCGTGTTTTGCATTCGGCAAGGAGTTCATTCATTCCTTTGTTTGCATCCTGCTTGTATGTTTCGTAGTATTCTTCTATAGAAAAAGCTTCACCAAATTTAACTACAGCTTCTGGGTGATGATTGTAAAACTCAGAATAATCCAATCCCATCGGAAGGACTAAAATATCTTTTGGTGATACGCCTGCATCCATTGCTCCGAAAGCAACACGCGCCATTCCTTTTTTAAATTGGAATAGCTGTTTGCGTCCACGATGTGTTCCTTCGGGGAAGAGAGCAATCACCGCTCCGTGTGTGATACGCGCATAGCATTCTTTAAAGATCTGATCATTTTTATCAAACTTTCCTTCCACTTTATCGCGTTCACGATAAACGGGAAGCATATTGAACGTCGCCAATATTTTAGCGACAGCGGGGATTTTAAAGACATCTGATCGCGTCAACCAATGCAGTTGACGTTTTGTGTGCACACAACCCAAAAGCGGGTCCAACAAGGCGTTTTGGTGATTTGAAATAAGAATGACAGCTTTATCTTTTGGAAAAAACTTAGTGTCTATAATTTCAATGCGTTTAAAGAAATGCCGAAACCCTAGACGAATCCAGGGTCTCAATGTTGCGTAAATAAATGTTCCTGTTTGGGCCAACTATAGAAGTACTGAAATTATTCGTTGTAGTTCATAACCTTGTGACCACCTGCTTGGAGGTATTGATCACGAGAGAACAGCTCAACGTCAGCTTTCATCATTTCACTTACTAATTGATCTAATGAATACTTGTGTTTCCAGCCAAGTTCTCTATGTGCTTTCGATGGATCACCAATAAGAAGTTCTACTTCAGTTGGTCGGAAGTATTTCGGGTCAACTTCGATAATAACTTTTCCAGTTTTCTTATTGATACCCTTTTCATTTTCTGCTTCGCCTTGCCATTCGAGTTCAATTCCAACTTCGCCAAAAGCGAGCTCACAGAATTTCTTTACACTGTGTGTTTCGCCAGTAGCAAGCACGAAATCATCGGCCACTTCTTGCTGCATCATTAGCCACATTCCTTCCACATAGTCTTTCGCATGACCCCAGTCGCGTTGTGCGTCTAGGTTGCCTAAGTATATTTTCTCTTGCATGCCGAGAGAAATCTTTGCGGCACCGCGAGTAATTTTTCTAGTAACGAAAGTTTCTCCACGAAGAGGAGATTCGTGATTGAAAAGAATACCATTGCAAGCATACATTCCGTAAGCTTCACGGTAGTTCTTAGCTATCCAAAACGCATAAAGTTTTGCAACTGCGTATGGGCTTCTTGGATAAAAAGGAGTTGTTTCAGATTGAGGCACTTCTTGCACTTTTCCATAAAGTTCAGAAGTAGACGCCTGATAGAATTTGGTTTTCTTTTCGAGGCCAAGAATTCTAATTGCTTCTAGAAGACGCAGCGTACCAATTGCATCAGCATTGGCAGTGTATTCTGGAGTTTCAAAAGAAACGTGAACGTGGCTTTGTGCTGCGAGGTTATAGATCTCGTCTGGCATTGTTTCTTGCACCAGGCGAATCATATTGGTTGAGTCGGTCAAATCGCCATAGTGAAGGGTCATTTTTACGCCTTCTTCATGCTGGTCATGATATAAATGATCAATACGATCGGTATTAAAAAGTGAGCTTCTGCGCTTTACGCCATGAACTTCATAGCCTTTGCTAAGAAGTAGTTCAGCCAAATAGGCTCCGTCTTGACCGGTGATACCAGTAATGAGTGCTGTCTTTTTTGCCATAATATTTAATCTGATCTAGGTCAGGAATAGTGGTGCAATTTACGGATGAAATCAGCGATTTTGATCTTCTCTAGTAAATTGGATTTCAGAAAGGCGTTTATAGATACCATTTTCTTTTGCCATAAGATCGTTGTGAGTGCCTATTTCTACAATTTCACCGGCGTCTAAAACAATGATTTTATCGGCATTACGAATTGTTGAGAGTCGATGGGCAATGACAAGAGATGTTCTATTTTTCATTAATATATCAAGAGCCCCTTGAACCAATTTTTCGCTTTCGCTATCGAGGGCGCTTGTAGCCTCATCCAATATCAGAATTCTTGGATTCTTTAGCATGGCGCGCGCAATTGCAATACGTTGACGCTGCCCTCCGCTGAGTTGTATACCTCTGTCGCCGACAACAGTTTGCATTCCTTCGGGGAAAGACTCGATGAATTGCATTGCATTGGCTTTAAGGGCCGCTTCGGCTACTTCCGCATCTGTTGCGTCTGGTTTACCGTAGGCTATGTTTTCGCGAATGGTGCCTCCGAATAAAATAACTTCTTGAGGTACATAGGCCATTTGACTTCGTAATTCAGACAAGCCATAATCTTCGGCTTTTTTATCATCAAAAAGAATGGCACCTTGTTGGGGAATATAAAAACGTTGAATTAAAGCCGCAATGGTTGACTTTCCTGAGCCAGACGAGCCCACAAGTGCCACTTGTTGACCGGGCGCCACATCGAAAGATACATTTTTAAGTACCTCAATATCTGGTCTAGAGTCGTAGTGGAAACCAATATTTTCGAAGTGAATTTTTCCTGAAAGTTTAGCAGTATTCTCAATTTTTTCAAGTGGAATATCCTCTGTTTTTTGCTCGAGAATTTCCATCACATTTTCTATGATACCGAGGCTTCGGCTGAGTGTACCCATTTGAGCTGCAAGCCCGCCGATTGAACCTGCCACTAGTCCTGTTACGAAAACGAAAGAAGACATTGCGCTAGAATCTATTTCACCTTTGTCTCGCAAGTATGCCCCAACACCCATTACGAGTCCTAGTGCTCCGAATAAGAACACGATGATGAATGTGCCGAATAGCCCGCGCCAAACTGCGCTTTTCATGGCAACGTTTTTTATTTCACCCACACTTTTGAAAAAGCGATTGGCTTCGAAATATTCGTTGTTGAATGATTTTACATTCACAATTCCGGTGAATGATTCGTT
>CALRZB010000013.1:0-23273 GCA_943372555.1 Chryseobacterium gleum
CATCTCCACTTGAAGACAATCCGATACCAGAGCCAGAGTAAGTTCCCACTTGAACACCGGCATCGATACCCCAGAAAGTGCGGAAATCTGTTGCAAATGTTGCTGATCCAGACTCACCGAAAATTACACTTTCGCCAGAAGCAATAGAAGTAATACCATTAAGTGCTAATGAAGTGGCAAAGCTGAAAGAACCATCGTCGATTTTGAAACCAGTAATAGTGGCAGTAGCAGAACCAAGATTGGTAATTTCAATCCAGTCAGCAGTTCCACCAGAAGACATAGCTTCTGTGATTCTAAGAATAACACAAGCTTCGTCAATGTTGGTATCACAGTTGTCGTCAGCTGCGTTGTTGCAAATTTCAAAAGCTCCTGGATTCGTTGAATTTACTGAATCATTGCAGTCAGTGCTATTTGCAACATAGCCCACAGGTGCTGTGCACTGTGAAACTGAGATTGAAGCATTACCATAAGTATCACCGTCTAAATCAGCATACCATGTAGTAGCATATGTGCAAGAACCATCATCGGTAGTAGCATTCGAATCGTAGTTACAAGCAAGCGCATCAATGCAACCTTCTAAGGTAACGATTGTGCGTGTATTCGTGCTTGGAGAACCTGTGTTAGCAGCAACGTTAGCACTTGTAAATGTAACTTGACCAGCATTAGTTCCTAAAGAGCTCAAAAGTCCAACGTTCAAAGCGCCTACGTTATTTGTATCGAATGAGCCATCAGCGTTGTATCCCCAGTAGAATGAAGAACCTGCAGTAGCTGCTCCAAATGATACACGCGTAATCTCAGTGCCCGTTCCATTAAAAAGAATTGCACCATCTCCACTAGAAGACAATCCAATTCCTGAACCTGAGTAAGTACCTACTTGAACTGAAGAGGCGATGCCCCAGAAAGTGCGGAAATCAGTTGCAAAAGTTGCAGATCCAGATTCACCAAAAATTACACTTTCGCCGGCGGCGATTGATGTAATTCCATTCAAGGCTAAAGAAGCGGCGGAGGAAAACGAACCGTCGTCCAATTTATAACCAGTGATATCTGCATTGGCGTTTCCAATATTGGAAATCTCAACCCAGTCAGCAGTTCCTCCAGATGACATTACTTCTGTAATGCGAAGAACCGCTTGAGCGCTCGATATTGTGCATATTGCGAATATCGAAACGAAAAGTAAAGCGAACTTTTTCATTTTTGAATTTGATAGATAATTAAGGACAACAAAGGAAACAGTCCACCCATCAAACGAAACAAGCTTTAGGTTAAGAGTATAAAAAGTTCAATCGTAAATTGTTATAGCACGGTTACGTTATTGGGTAAAAAAATAAACAATAGAGTAAAAAAGACTTATTTCACACTATACTGAATTAACAATTTCTTAATTTTCACTAGGTAGATAACAAAACACTAAAGAAGCTACTTTACGTCCTCAAATTTATCGAAAATAATCATGCTCTTTAACAGCGTAAATTTCCTTATTTTTTTCCCTGTCGTTACCGCGCTGTACTTCATACTTGAGCACAAATTTCGATGGATACTTTTGCTTCTTGCAAGTTGCTATTTCTACATGAGTTTTGTTCCTGAGTATATAATTATACTTTTTGTAACTATTGGAATTGATTATGCTGCCGGAATTCTTATCGATCAAAATCAAGGGCGAAGAAGGAAATTATTTCTTATTGCGTCGATTGTTGCAAACGTCGGGATCTTATGCATTTTTAAGTACTATAATTTCTTCGTTGGTTCGTTCAATGAGATTCTACCAGAGCAATCTGCAATGCGTTTGCCTCTTCTGCAGATTCTTCTCCCAATAGGCTTGTCATTTCATACGTTTCAGTCGATGAGTTATACCATTGAGGTATACCGTGGGCACACTAAACCAGAAATGAATTTGGGAATATTCTCTTTGTACGTGTTGTTTTATCCTCAATTAGTAGCGGGCCCGATTGAACGTCCTCAAAATTTACTGAAACAATTTCATACTAGAAAATACTTTGACGTTGAGCGCGTCAAGAGCGGATTATGGCTGATGCTTATCGGTTTTTTTAAGAAAGTAGTTATTGCAGATCGATTGGCCAGCTTTGTGAACATTGTTTATAACGACCCGCAATCTTACTCAGGTTTACCTGTAATCGTAGCGATTCTCTTCTTTGCCATTCAGATCTATTGCGACTTCTCTGGATATACTGACATTGCCCGCGGAGCAGCGCGCATCATGGGATTCGAATTGATGGTCAATTTTAAGCAACCTTATTTTGCAAAATCACTTTCTGAATTTTGGAGTCGCTGGCACATCTCACTTTCGACTTGGTTTAGAGATTATCTATACATCCCATTAGGTGGTAATAAGTTTGGAAAATTCAAGACTATGCGTAATCTCTTTCTCGTTTTTCTTATTAGTGGATTGTGGCATGGCGCATCATGGACATTCATAGTGTGGGGAGCAATGCATGGTATTTATTCTGTTATTGAAAGATCTTGGATGAAAAGCAATTATTACATCGCACATTTCAAAGAAAAAAAATATGCGAGTTTCACCGGTTGGATTTTCACTATGGTATTCGTTTGCATAGCTTGGATTTTCTTCCGAGCAACTTCCTTCACTAATGCTAAAGAAATCTTCTTATCCGCATGGAAGGGCATTTTAAACCTAAACAATTTCGCTATACAATTTAGAGGAATCGGATGGAAACCGAGTGATTTGATACTTTCTTTTTTACTGATCATTCTCCTTTTCATGTTCGACTTCTTCAGTTTGAAAAAAAGTGTATTTGTAAGAATCAGATCACTCCCATTGCCCGTAAGATGGGCCTTCTACTACGCTATCCTCTTTGTGATTTTATTCTATGCTTCAACAGATAGCGCTCAAAACTTCATATACTTTCAATTCTGATGGTAAACAAATTTTTCTATCGCGCCATCATTTTCATTAGCCCAATAATTGCATGGGTAGTTTTTGTGTATGTATCAGATCCATTCAACTATTTTGGAGCAAACAACAATCTTGAAGCTAAAAATGAAAAAGTAAAAAAGGTAAATAGTCTGCTTTTCAACATGGTGGATTTTGACCATAAAAAATCACCTGTCGTGTTTATTGGTGACTCAAGAATTAAAGCATTGAGCGTTGAGCAGTATTCTTCCGAAACGGGGAAAAGCGCCTTTAACTTTCATTCCAACGCAGCAAAATTAAATGAGATAATAGACATGTTTTGGTTTGTCGATAGCACCACAAAGCTTGAACACGTCTATCTAGGATTAAACTTCAACCAGTTCAACGAGTTCGCATACTCCAATAGAGTGGAATCTTGTGAAAACATAATTAATAACCCATTCAGCTATATCTTCAATCGCTCAGTTGCAGAGGCTTGTTTTATATATTATGACCTTAAAAAACCCGATGAAAAATCGCCAAATATGACGCAAGAAGAATTTTGGAACTACAATATCCAAGAAAAATCCAAGCACTATTATGGCAAATACCAATTCCCTCAACAATCATTTGACGAGCTGCAAAAGATAGCTGCGCACTGCGCCTCGCTTAACATTAAGTTAACGTTTATTATAGTTCCGCATTACATTGAAATGCAGCAAAAAGTGACTGAATTTGGCTTGGATAAAGAGCTTAGAACTTTCCAAGAGAAAATTTCTAGTCTTGCTGAAACCATTAACTATGACTATGATTGCGCTATAAACCGCGACAAATCAAATTTTGGTGACCCAATACACTATAATGAGTATATTGGCGCGCTCATAGTCAAGGAACTTTGTTCTGGTATTTTTAAGTACGGCCAACCGATACAGATGCTTCAACAAGTTCCTGACGAAAAGTAATCTAACATTAACAATGCTCTGAAAAAGTATTAAGTTCTTTGCACTGCATATTCATATAGACCATGAAACAAAGTTTACTCTTCTTATCTCTGCTTGTTGCAATCTCTAACAACAGCTTTTCTCAAACAAGCAACGAATCTTCACCGAAAGGCATCAAAGTCGAAGCTGGACTTTCCATTGGAACAAGCCTAAGTTTTGGTGACGTAAAAGATTATAATGCCTTGCCTCCATTAGACAAAGCCGATGAGAACTTCAGAAGAGGTGAACAATTCTTTATTCAATCTCCAAACTTATTCAAGTCACTTGGTTTAAGAGCTACATTCCAAGAAGGTGGATTAAAAGGTCGTAGACTCAATGAAAATGATGAAACTGTTTACTTCCAAACTGAGCAATTCAATGCAGGTGTTGGACTTTTGTTGCCAAGCACTTTGATAATTGACAAACACAAAACATCTAAATTCAAATTTGATCTTTCACTTGGAATAGGCATAGTTTCTTTTAGATCATACTCTTATCTCCTAAAAGATGGCCCAAGATTACCGATAGATATCTACGGATATACTAGCACAACAAGTCTAAACCTAAATGGATTTGAGAGAACCGAATTACAAAAATCTGATCGCGTTATAGACTTAGCCTTCCCAATGAACTTAAATCTTTATTATGCATTCAACAATAGATTAAGTTTATTGATGACTATGCAAAGACTTTATGTTACCAACGACAATTTGGATGCTAGTGCGTTGACTTCATTTGACAACGACCGCTTTCTCTACATCGGATTAGGTCTTAAATATTCATTGCCAAGCGCTATGAAAACGAAATTCCAAGCTCCTAACTTCAAATACTTCTTCAAAGGCACTTCCCTAAGCATTAGCGGCGGAGCAAGCATATTCAAAGGAGATATCGCTTCTTATAAAGTTTTCCCTGGTTTGAAAGATATGTCAAAGAGCATTGGAACAAATGCTAGCTTATCTTTTGACGTACCTTTTGGAAAAACCCTTGGATTGCGTATTATCGGGACTTACGGAACCCTCACGGGAGAAAAAGAACTTCAATATACCGAAACACAAAACTTGAAGTTTGACGCTGATTATACACAAGCATCTGTGCTTCTGCGTGTAACAGCGAGAGGCTCAAAAACAAGATCTGCAGCGTTGAAAAAAGTAAACCTTAGTTTCTTTGCAGGATACGGCAAAAGCTTTTTCAAGAGTCAATCGATGTACACTCCATCCAATGAAATTCTTAATGAATTTGGTTTCGATGAAAACGGTGCAGTTCAATTGACTAGTTGCAACGTTATTCCTTACGGCGCTGAGCTTTCTTATTCAATCAACAATAAACTGGCACTGTTTGCATCTGGAATGATCAACAATACGCTTACAGACCGCATGGATTCGTTTGTAAAAAACAATTCGAGAGATGACAAAAATTACAATCTGAATCTCGGTTTAACATTCTTCTTGAAAACCGACGCTGAAGAGTTGCCATAATCGTGAAATCCAAGGCCAAGGCATTCCTATCAAATACCGACGTAGTTGAACTGCTGAAAAGATCCGGCTTGTCTCTATCTATGCGGCTTGTTGGAGTGGCCTTCACCTATTTGCTGGCTGTTTTCTTTATCAAAAAGTTCGGAATTGAGGAATGGGGAGCGTTTATGCTTTGTTTTACCATTTTTCAAATCTCGCTACTATTCTCAAGATTGGGTGTTGACAAGCACTTCATGATTCATACTTCGAAAGTGAAATCTGGAAATGCTAAATTCAACATCACAGATCTCTATAAAAAAAGTAGAAACATACTTGTGGTCTCTGGTCTTCTTGTTGTCGGATTAATATTAGTTCTATCCGATTCTCTATCAAACCTATTCTTCCAAAATGAAGAATACTCTTTCCAAATTAAGTTGATTGGACTTGCCATAATACCTGCTTCAACAATGATGCTCAACGCCGAGGGACTGCGAGCGATCAAACAAAATGTTTGGTATTCCTTTCTTGAAAAAGGAGGCTATTTCACTTTCACTTTTATTGCGCTCAGTATTTTGAGTGCGTTCTATGAAAACAGAACGATTCAAATCATTAGTTTAATCGTTGCCACTCTATTGTTGTCCGCACTTAGTCATTTTCTTTGGAAGAAAAAAAGCCTAAACATATTCTCTGATTCAGGAGAAAACGAAAGTAGCTCTGACATTGTTAAAAATAGCCTGCCCTTATTGCTCTCTGGATCTGGGTTTCTTCTGATGTCGTGGATAGACGTAATAGCATTAGGCATTTTTGAAAACAGTGAATCCGTTGGAGCTTTCAATATTGCAGCGCGTATAGCATCCATCAATAGTCTTGTCCTTGTCGCTATCAATACAGTGAATGGTCCTAAAATAGCTTCACTTATTTCGAAAAACGAGCCGATGAAACTTCAGGCGTACATCAAAAACTCGAATTTCATCACAGGCATTATTGGTTTACCTATTCTAGTAATCATATTCATTTTCCCTTCGTTTCTTATATCAATTTTTGATTCCAAGCTTGTATCCCCTGTGCTCATTGCAAGTTTGTTCATATTGGCTGTTGGCGAATTTACAAATGCGGTTTGTGGGTCCGTGGGCTTGCTACTTCAAACATCGAATAATCAAAAAGTCTTTCAGAATATCATACTTGTATCTGCTTGCATCAACATTCTTCTAAGCCTGTTACTTATTCCGAAATTCGGTATACTTGGAGCTGCAATAGCAAATTCAGCAGCAACAATACTTTGGAATCTTGCCTCGGCTGTTGCAATAAAAAAGAAACTCGGATTTTCTATACTTCCTAATTTCAAAATCCAGGCTGCAAAATGAAAATCATCCACGGAAATAACGAGGTAGACCTTCCAGACTTCTTGCTTGCAGGCAGCGCCAAATGCGGCACAACTACCATATTTCAATATCTACAAAGACAATCATCTGTATTCCTACCAGAACTTAAAGAGCCGTTCTATTTTAGTTTCGGAAATGAAAAACCAACCTACACAGATGCCAGATTCAATAGCAAAGTCATTTGGAAAACAGAGGAATATATAGCTCTCTTCAAAAATGCAAAGACATCTCAACTCATCGGCGATGCTTCAACGAGCTATCTATATACTGCAGAAAAAACGATTCAAAATGTAAAATCACTTTACAAAGAAAAAGCGAGTGATTTAAAAATTATAGTAATACTCCGCAACCCTGCGGAAAGAGCCTTTAGTCACTACACACATCTTATTCGAAACGGCATTGAGAAACTTGAGTTTTCTGAAGCTATTACTCCTCAAAATATAGAACAGCGTTCGAAAGAAATGTGGGGATTCGATTATACTGGTTACGGTTTGTATGGTGCTCAAATGGAAGTTTTCAAAAATTTCTTCAAGCATATTCTAGTTCTAGATTATGAAGAACTCGCTCAACCAAATCTAATGATGGAGAAAATCTACACTTTTCTCGATATCAAGAATCCTGTAAAAGTTGAAGAAAAAATTGAAGCAAATCCATCTGGAGTTCCAAAGAGTAAATTTGTTACAGCACTAATACGAAGCAAACGTTTCAAGAAAATTATAAAGCAAATCACTCCATCGAAAGCACTCCCGATTTTCCAAAAAATGAAAGACTCTTTGCTAAAAAAGTCAATCGTAAAACCGAAAATTTCGGAACAAGACAATCATTATCTGCGTGAATTCTTTCGGAAGGACATTGAAAAACTCGAGCGAATATTGAACAAAAACTTCAATTCTTGGAAATAAAATGGCTATAAAAATCCTCATTAATGGCTATTACAGAAGCGGCACAACGATGCTTTTTCACCAAGTGAATAATGCGCTGCCAGTTGATTCTGTAGGGTTCTACGAACCTTGCTATCCGCTGCTCGGATTAGTTGTGCGCAATGAGGATAGTACTAAAATCCAAAATCTCCACGGTTCGACACTTTGGAAATCATATCAAAATTTGGCTGAAGATGTTTTTGAAGACTTGTTAAGAAATCACCCAAATCCTGATAAAAAAGGTATTCAGAATGATCAAGCATTGATAGAATATTTAAACATCTATCACAACATGTCTAGTGATTCTTTTCTTCAAACAAACAGATATCATCTCTTCCTTTCTGTTATTAAAAGAGAGTTTCATCCAATTACTATTCATGTAATTCGACATCCATTAAACGTTTTTGATTCTATCAAAAAAGCATACTCCGGCAATGCCACAGGAATCAAAGCCTTGATAAAAAAACTAAGAATGCTTGTCAATGTAGGCGACTTTTTTGGGAATAAAAGTGAGTTTGCTTATCTACTTCAAAGAACTGGAAAGCCTTCGTCGCTCTATCAAAACTGGAACTTAAAATATTTTTTTAAACCAACTTTCTTTGAGCGCATTATTGTCAATTGGACGATATCAAATTACGCTGCATTAAAGGCTATAGAAAAGAGCGGGGATAAATTGGTGATTTACGAAGAGCTGGTATCAAAGCCTTCCGAAATATTCGCTGAACTTTCCGAAACTCTTGGTTTTACTGTTAATGCGCCTAGTCAAATTAAAAACACAAAAGAGGAAATTTCAAAAGAAGCATCTATCAAACTCCAGCATACACTTAGAAAATTCAATTTAGAATCTGAGTTTGAATATATCAAATCAAAAGTGGCACAAAGAGGCATTCAGTATTAATGCAGTTAATTTTTTCAAATATCACGCGTTACATATTACTTGCTCTGCTGGTGATTATCTCATTCCGATTGGGACTTCATACTCCGTTGAATAATCAGATATTCATTGTAGAAATAGTATTTATTATTTGCTGCTTAGGAATGTTTGTTTGGAGACTTACAAGAATGTCCTATTCATTCGGTGGAGTGAGCAGTTATGATTATCTGATACTCGGACTATCTCTTTTCCCCATTATTGGCGGGCTATCTGCACTAAGTCAATTTGGTCAACCATTCTTTCATGGATTCATTCATCAACGTGATTTCTACTTAATTCTATCCGGTCCATTAGTACTCTATTTACTACAATTCAGGATAATCACGCTTGTAACTTTAGAGAAGAGTTTGGTGATAACCGCTTGGAGCTGTCTAATCATTTTTATGATAAGCACACTTCTCATCAATCCTGTCCCCTACTTAGAAACGGATTTCGTGGGATACAATACCCTTAAAGGCGGTTACATCTTCAAATTTGTAATGTCCTTTATTTCGTTTGGTTTTCTTTATTACTTCATAAATTACTTTAGAAAAAAACAACTACTGCAACTACTCTATTCAGCGCTGTTTTTGGGCTACTTGCTTTTCATTCGACAAGATCGCTCGATCATTATGATCACCCTTGCAACTAGCGCAATTTTTTTCTTTGGACAAATTTTCCCGACCAACAAGTTAAAATACACATTATTCATAAGCCTAACATTAGCCTTTACAGTAGCTGTCATAAATCTCTCCGACACCAGCTACTTTGATAAATTCAAAAATGTCCTTTCATTGATTCAGGGCGAAGAAACGAATGAATCTTCTACCAATGTTAGACGCGCGGAGACAGCTTTGGCAATTCCATATATCATTGAAAATCCCTTTTTCGGAAATGGAGAATTGAGTAATCAGTGGAACGGTGGATATCAAAAACAAATAGGATACTTCTATCCTTCAGATATCGGAATCATAGGTGAGATATACGTATTTGGTATTCTTGGAACCTTAATTCTCAACTTGCAATTTTTGTATGCCTACTACCAAATAAAAAAGGTTAAGGAAAAAAAATATGACCAACTCTTTATTGCTTCTAAGTACTTTTTGGTTTACATATTCTTAGAATCCTTAACGGCAGGTCAGACTATCTTCTATGCAGCAAACAGTGTATTCTTTATAGCGATAGTATATTTCTATAAAGTATCTGAATCACCCCTTCCAATTTCTTTAGACAAAACTCCAAACACATGAAACAACTAGTCGCCTTTATTTGGTTGATTCTTGTGCTCTCCTGCAATAGTGGAAAGGACAGCGTTAAAACGACTCAAGTCAAAGTAGATCTAAGCAAAACCGAATTGAAGTCATTCACCTTTGGATACAATACTGCAAATACTTTTAAATATACTTCAAATCAGGAAGAAGAACTTTTTAGCGCAATAGAAAAAATAGCTCCACAAACTCTTCGATTTCCTGGTGGAACTATAGCCAACTTCTTCCATCCTGGAGAAAAAAATTACGGATTTAAATCTAATGACACGCTCCAAATCAAAGGAAACGTAGCGAAACACATTAAAAAATTAATGGATGAAGATCGGAATCTAGAAAGCTCAAATTATCTAGATCAATGTATTGCTTTGTGTAAAAAAACAAAATCATCTGTACTTCTTGTTGCAAACGTCCTCAACGGAAATGTGGCTGAATTAGAAATGATGATCAACAGCTTTCAAAAAAATGATATAAAAATTGAAGGTATCGAGCTTGGCAATGAGCTTTACCTAAAAGCATATAAGGATAGAATACCCACTGCAAAAGAATACATCGCCTTATGCAAACCATTCTCTGAATATCTTAATACAAACTTCCCTGAGATTCCAATCTCAGTCTCCATTGAATCCAAGGGTGATGATGTTCTTGATTCAAGCGGTGGTTGGAATAATCTCATTGCACAAGAAGTATTCTTCGATGCAATATCGTTTCATTACTATTTCAGATCAGGATCTTGTGATAACAAAAATGTTTCTGATGCTAGTGATTGCTTTTCGAAAAACACTGTTGAAGAATATGCAAACAATTTCGAACCTACGGTTCAGAAAATACATCAGCAGTTTCCAACCAAACAGATATGGCTCACGGAGTTCAATCTGTTCGAACCAGGAAAGAACATTGGAGGAACTAATGCGCATGGATTACTCTTAATGGATCTTAGTTTGAGAATGCAACAGAACCCATTCATCAACAAGGTAATTCTGCACAATCTAGCAGGCATAGACAAGGTGTTTTCTACGCTTACAATAACAAACAATTCCTTAGTTAAAAACCCGTTGTACGAGGCTTTTTCAAATGTTCAATCTCAGCTAAATTCCTTCTCCTCTATTTCAATTGATCAAGAACAATCAGCAGAAAGTAGTACATATTTCTTCTCTGACTTCAATCACAAAATTGCATTTCGCATTGTAGTCAATATGAATACTGAGAAATTGAAAATAAACGAACCGTTGTTTTTGAATAATAGTGATTCTCTGGATGTTAAAAATCAGAATTCAACCCTTTTGAAATCTGACTCCAACATTGGAAATAAATTCTCCATTGAGGAGTCAAGCGAAAACAAATTAGAAGTGCCTGGCTACTCTATCCTATTAACCAAATATATTCTTAATTAAGATGGAAATATATGTACTTGGAAATAGCAGAAGCGGCACCACGATGATGGGAAGAATTCTCAACAATCACGATAGCATTCACACGTTCAATGAACTTCATTTTTTTGAAGAAATTTATACAGATAAAAGCGCAGAAACAAAGCTCAACAAAGAGGAACAGAAACGTGTGCTCTCCATTCTTTTAAGTAGAAATAGAGTTGGCTATCTGCAAGAAGACCAATCAAATTCATTCGCACAAGAGGCATCTGACTTTTCGAAAAACCTAAGTGACAACTGCACACTCTTAGATTTGTATAGCATATTCTTGAATCAAGAAACACTAATTCATTCAAAACTTCATAGTTGTGATCAAACGCCGAGAAATATTTTTTATCTCGACACACTGCTTCAAGACTCCAACAAGAAAATTATCTTGATGATTCGCGACCCGAGGGCTGTTTTGCTTTCACAGAAAAAAAAATGGAAACGACGTTATTTAGGTGCGTCTCAAATTCCTCTGAAAGAAAGTATTCGCTCTTGGTCTAACTATCACCCTTACACCATAAGTAAGATGTGGAATACGACGGCAAAACTAGCCTCTTATTATTCCTCGCACCCGAATGTGTTTCAAGTTAGATATGAAGAACTCATCGACAATCCAGAATTGACGGTAAAGAGCATTTGTAATTTTCTAGAAATAGAATTTCAAAGTAAGATGTTGTCCATTCCTAAAGTTGGATCATCGAATGCAAGCGACAGTTCTTCAGAAAAAGGCATTATAAAGAATGACAATTCCGCCTGGGAAAAAGAATTAGACAAAGCAGAAATAGCCATTTGTCAAGCCATAAACAAAGATGTTATGCTAAATTTAGAATATCCCCAATATTCTATAAGCGCTTTAAACAAATTACTCTATCCCTATTACATAGTTACGTTCATCTGCAAAACATCGATATCACTATTGATGAATATGAAGCGTATAAGAAATTTACCTGAAACGATTCAAAGAAGATTTCTCCCAAAACATACAAAACAACGAAACGATGCTGCCTAACCTTTTCATTGTAGGAACTCCAAAAGCGGGAACCACTTCTCTCCACCACTATTTGAGTTTTCATCCAGAGGTTTTTATGAGTACTCCTAAAGAGACGAATTTCTTTACGTATGACGACATCAAAAAGCAGGATTTATATTACAAAGAAGAGCACATATCAAGTAAAGATCAGTACTTGAACCTTTTCAAAAAAGTAAAAAATGAGCATGTGATTGGCGAGGGTAGTGTTTCTTACTTATACTACCCCGGAACTGCCAAGAAGTTATTTGATTTCAATCCAAAATCAAAGATTATCATCATATTGAGAAACCCAGTTGAGCGCTGCTACTCTCATTACCTGATGGACTATAATCTCGGCTTTGTAAAAACTGATCTAGAAACAATTATAAGTGAAGGCGAAAATGAAAATTCACAACATGCCAGCGCTTATCAACAATTTATAAAACTTGGTCAATATAGTCATCAGATTGAAGAGTATCTGAGTGTTTTCCCAAAAGAACAAGTCAAAATATTTATCTACGAAGAAATTGTTCCTGAGCGAAAGAAATTCATCCTTGATGTCTGCGCATACTTGGGTATTAAATACATTTATGATAATGACTTCGAACATCAAACCAATATCTATAATCAACCAAAAGGTGATCTTTTAAAGAAGATGTATTCTTCAAGAATCATTCGAAAAAGCATTAAGACTTTACTACCAAAAAAACAACTCGATAGAATCTCGAACAGATTTTTCGATAAAAAGAAACCAAAGCTCGACGAAAATACTCGTTTGAAATTGACAAAATTCTACATGTCTGACATTCAAAAAACAGAGGACATTCTGGGTAAAAACCTTAATCTTTGGAAATATTGAACTGCCCTGATAAAATAGCGATTATTGACCATGTGGGATCTAAAGCGGGGATTGATTATTACAGCTTAGAACTCTTGCAAGGATTGCAATTCTTGGATTGCGAGGGCTACTACTATTCTAATGAATTGAGCGCTGGATATGATAAGATTCAGAAGGTAAAAGTATTTGAAAAATTCACCCCCAAGGGATCATTGGCAAAAATTAAAGACTATTTCAAAGGATATCTCTGCGCATTTAAAGCTTGCAAAAAAGAAGGAATAAACAAAGTAATACTTCACTCTTTTGCCTTTGGCCCCAAGGAATTATACTCAATGTTGTTGGCCAAATATTTTGGACTACAAGTAACTCTAATTGTGCATGACATCTCTGTCCTAGCAGGAAAAGATAATGTTTGGATGCGAACAATGATATTGAATCGCGCAACTCATTTGGTCGTTCACAATCACTTCTCGTACATTGAACTCAAAAAATTACTCAGTAATTCCAATAAGAAAAAACTAGTAATCATAGAGCACGGAAATTTTATCAATCTTGTAAATCCTGAGGTTACTAAAGAAATCGCGAGAGAAAAACTTGGGCTCAATCCCAAAATAAACTATTTGCTTTTCTTTGGACAAATCAAAAAAATCAAAGATTTAGAGACGCTTTTAAAGGCAATGCCATTAGTTGATGAGAACACTCATCTAATTATAGCAGGAAAAACATGGCAAACTAGTTTTGATGAATATGATGACTTAATTGCTAGACTTCGAATTAAGGATAGAATAATAAAAGAAATCAGACACATCGAGGATGCAGAACGTGAAATGTACTTTAAAGCATGCGACGCCATCGTACTTCCTTATAAAAAGATCTATCAAAGCGGTGTACTATTAATGTCCATGTCTTATGGAATTCCTGCAATCGTATCGAGTCTAGAACCTTTCGAAGAAATAATCAAAAAAGGTAAAAATGGTTTAGTATTCGACCCACATACAGAAAAGGAACTAGCTTTTCAAATCAACCAACTCTTTACTAATTCTGAACAGTATGAAATGATTAGCAGAATGTCCTATCATACTGTTCAAACAAAATATTCATGGATCGAGATAGCCAAAAAATATTGTCTACTTCTAAAAAAATGAGAATCGCAATTCTAGGCACAAGAGGTATTCCGAATAACTACGGAGGGTTTGAACAATGTGCTGATTTTTTAGCGCGTCTGCTTGTTCAGAAAGGTCATGAAGTAATCGTGTATTGCTCTCACAATCATCCTTACGAAAAATCAGAGTATGAAGGAGTGCAGCTGGTAAAATGCCACGACCCAGAAGATAAGATTGGCACGGCTGGTCAATTCATATACGATCTCAATTGCATTCTTGATTCCAGAAAAAGAAAGATTGATATACTTCTTCAACTTGGTTACACCAGCAGTTCGATTTGGAATTTTCTTATAAAGAAAAATCAGATACTGGTAACCAATATGGATGGGCTCGAATTCAAACGATCCAAATACAATGGTTTGACAAAACTATTTCTTCGATTTGCTGAGCGTCTCGCAGTTTTTCATAGCGATCATCTTGTGGCTGATTCAAAGGGTATATCTAAGTATCTCTTTGAAAAATTCAAGAAGGAATCGACATTCATCGCCTATGGTGCAGAAATACCTTCAAAAGACTATTCCAACGCCACTATTCCTCTTGGGCTTCACACAAGAAGTTATGACCTCGTAATCGCTCGCTTAGAGCCTGAGAACAACATTGAAATGATTATTCAAGGATGGATGCTCTCTGACAAAAAAAGATCTTTAATAATCGTCGGAAATCACAAAACCAAATACGGTGAATTTTTGAAATCAAAATACACTCATTCATATCTAAACTTTGTAGGAGCTATTTACGATTTTGAAGCGCTAAATATTCTTCGTTATCACAGCTACCTCTATTTTCACGGGCATTCTGTAGGTGGAACAAATCCCTCCCTTTTAGAAGCTATGGCCAGCAGTGCACTTATTTGCGCGAACAATAATGATTTCAATAATGCTGTGATTGAAGAGAATGGATTTAAATTCTCAACCTCTGATGAAGTCTCACATTTGATAAACTCCATCTCGAGAGAAAATAATAAAGCCCAGATTGAGAACAACCTGGGCCTTATTAAAAATTTCTATTCTTGGCAGAGTATCAGCTCTAAATATGAAGAGCTATTTTGCTCTTTATTTAGTGATGCTGAACAGCAATCTTAAATTCTTCTGATTTCGTATCTGTATTAATTTTCATTAAGTACATTCCACTTGCGTAGTTAGAACAATCTACTTCTAGATTATTTCCGTCTTGAGCATTATGCTTTGTGCTGTAAACTACTCTTCCCTCTAGGTCGAGAATTTCTATTCGAACATAACTTACGTCAGTATTTACGATACGCACATTGATAGTATTGTCTGCTGGATTTGGATATACCTCAGTAATAAAATCAGCATCAACTAGAGCAGAAGCTCCACGAAGACCACAATCAACAACATCCAAAACAGCAACACCGGAAATAGCCAATGGTGGGCAATTCGCAAGAATTGCACAGCGGTAAGAAATATTATCCAAAGTATTATTCGCTGTGATAGACAAAACAGTAGTTTTCGCTCCTGAATAAGTCTCGTTGTTAGAAATGTTCAACCATTTGTTTTGAGGCACATCAAAATACTGCCATTGATAACGAATGGTCATTGGTGCTGATGCAGTGCATGTCATTTGAGTTGTCAATCCATTGCAAACTGTAACGTTTGTTGGAGAGGTCAAAACAGTGATAGGACCTGGATTCGACCAAACATTCAATCTCTTAGCAACAGAGTTAATTGGGAAAGAGCAACTGTTGAATATTTTACAACGGTAGTTGTATCCATTCATTGCCGAAGTTGGCTGTGCAATTCTCAGAACAGAAGTTGTAACACCCAAGAACATCGATGAGTTCTGAATATTCGTAAACGTTCCTGCGCCGATTTGCTGTTGCCATTGGTATGTAATACCAGGACCAACAACACTAACAGAGAATACAGCAGTATCAGAAGTACATGCATTTGCATTTAATGATTGATCAAGGATTGTAGCATTCACATAAAGTTTTACTTCTGCTGAAGTATCTGATGCACAATCGCTATAAGCAATCATTCGAAACTCATGTCCAGAGAATGAAGCTTTAGCATTATTGATTGTAAGCGTGTCGTTAGTTACATTAGAAAAGTTTGTTCCATTCGTTAAGTTCGTCCAAGGTGTGATTGAAGTCTTTCTCTGCCAACGATATTTCAAATCCACCCCAGTAGCAGAAGAGGTCATTACAACATCTGTACCCGCGCAAACTATTGCTTCAGAAGGTTGACTTGTAATTACTGCATCCGGAAGAAGAGTAATAATCTTTGGGACTGTATTTACTATTGGATTAGCACAAGTAGTAGAAATACGGCAACGATACTTTCTTTGATTGTAAGACAAATCCCCCAAAATAGAAACTGTAAGGGTATTGGTATTTACACCAGAGTAACGACCAGCATTTGAAAGTGTTATCCAAGTGCTATTTACTGCATTGAATTCTTGCCATTGGTAAGTCAAATCAATTCCACGAGCATCAACGAAAAATACAGCATCACCTTGCGCGCAGGAGTTATTATTTTTTGGCTGCTTAAGAATATGCGTTCCCACTGTAGTGTACAACTCAAGTGTGTCTGTGCAGCCGTTAGTTGTTGTTTTCAATAAATACACAAAAGCTCCAGTTGCTATAGAATCAGGACGATTGAACGCAGTTGTACATGAAGGGTTTGACCAATATGTAAATACACCTTGCGTAGAATTTGCATCTTGCACTTCATGGGCAGTAATATCTACAAATTCAGGCTTACAGACAGGAGTAGGATTCAAAGCGGATAAAATTGGTGAGGTGTAAATCACAACTTCAAATTGTTCTTGATCTATTGTTCCACACGTCGTTGTTTTTCTTACATAATAAATACCGGACTGACTAATTTGTGTAGGTGATGTCACTGTATTGAATGAAGCATCTAAATAAGAAATTGTGCCTATAGATGAATTTGCATCAGCTACGAGTATTGAAGTTGCGTCAATTGTATTTGGTGTGCAAACAGGTGTTGGCAAATTTGACAAAGTCAAAACAGGAGTCGTATTTACCGTTAGCGTCATTGGATTCGAAAATGCAAGTGTAGGATTGTATGTTCCTTGAATTCTGCATCTGTATCTCTTTTGATTCATCGCGCTTGTAACCGAATTGATAGTAAGAGAGGCAGTAGCTGCGTTGGCATAGATAGAACCTGTTGTTGGTAGATTAGCCCAAATGTTTGGACTTGTTTCTTCTTGCCATCTGTAAGCCAATCCACATCCTTTAGCAAGGCAAGAAATTGTAGCAGAAACACCAGGACAACCTATTAAATTAACTGGTTGATTAATAAAAGAAACAGGACTATTCGATGTTACAATTTCAGTTGCCGAAGTAGCAACGCATCCGAGACTATTCGTTGTTACAACGCTATATGTACCGGCTGCATTTGCAGTATACGTATTATTAGTAGCATTATTAATTGGATTACTTCCTAATCTCCACTGATAAGTATAACCTGAATATGAAGTTACAGACATAACAGTAGTTTGATTTGTTCCACACATCTGTGAATTGGTTGAAGAAATCACAGGAACAAATGATGAGCAAAATGTAAATAAGCCGAATGTTGTTCCTATCCACAATTTTCCATTACTTGCGGTTGACAAAGAAAGAATATCATTATTAACCAAACCAGAATTTGAAGATGTGTAAGATCCTGATTGGCTTGGAGTATAGTAATTCAACCCAAAAGAAGTTCCAATCCATAGAGTACCATCGCTGGAAAACTTAAGATCCGTGATTGTATTTGAAGTTAAAAAAGACACTCCTGATTGGAATAATGAATACGTTGGATTTTCATAGCGAATTAATCCAGATGAAACGGTTCCCAGCCAAGCATTACCCGCAGAATCAAACTCTACGCAATTGACGCCTTGATTGAAGAGAGTATTGTTTGCATCCAATGCATTCCATGTAGTACCATTAAAAATGTAAGTACCACTTACTCCAACAACCCAAAGATTGCCATTAGAATCTGTATCTGCATCAAGTAAATTATTTCCGCTAAAACCAGAATTACTTGCATTGAAAAGTGTAAATGAACCAGAGGAATATCGCAAAATACCGCCTCCTTCAGATACGGCCCATACATCTCCGTTTGATGATATTTCGATTGAAATAATTCTGTTCTGAACCAACGGAGTGTTCGTCGAGTTGTATGTAGTCCATGATGTTCCATCAAATAGAACTAGACCTTCATCGGTTCCGATCCAAACTTGACCTGATGCTGATTCTTCAATCGCATTTATATTGTCGCTTGGGATTGGTACATTGAAGGAATTGTAAGAGACCCAAGAGTTGGAAACTAGCGCATTGATGCCGCTCGAATGTCCAACCCATAGCTGCCCATTTGATCTAGCGCAAACGGATTTGATATCATCACCTATTAATCCCGACGTTGCGGAAGTATAGGAAGTCCAAATCAACGACTGCCCGTAACATTGCCCTAACATTAGGACAAACAAAAGAGTGCAAATATTTCTCATGGTAATTTTTGGTAATTGAAAATCAAAACTACATTCTCAAAAAAGAATGAGATACACGCGACAGTTATATTTAGATTAATACATTTTCTATAGACCCGAGTTGTGTTAACCTTAGGTTATCCATTTCCTTACAAATTATTACCATATAAAAAAACAAACACGGAAATTCCCTTTATCAATAACAAAAACGTAATACTTCCACTCCGCGTAAAAGAAAGGACTGAAATACTTTTGTAGCAAAGCCAAAACCATGTTTAATAAGTACATTCTAATCATTTTTCTAAGCGTTTTTTCATTCATTTCAGCCTATTCTCAAACGGGAATAATAAAAGGTGTCGTAGTAGACTCCACAATGAACGAAACCATCGTAGGCGCTCAGATTTTCATTGAAGAAAAGCAAATGGGTGCATACTCAGACTTGGATGGATCCTTCAAAATTGCAGGTTTACCAAGCGGGAAATACAGCGTGAAAGTTAGTTTCATCGGATTCAAAACCAAATTATTCAGTGATGTTACGGTGAAGGATGGATTCGAAACTTCTTTGGACACCATTTACATGACCACCGGAGATCTGAAAGTCATTGAAATTATTTCAGAAAGAATTACTAACTCAAGCACTGCAGTCGTTGTAGAGGTCAAGAATAGTGACGCTGTTGCAAACGGAATTAGTGAGGAACAAATAAAAAAGAGTCAGGATACAAATGCTGCAGAGGCGTTGAAGCGCGTTCCTGGTATCACACTTGTCGACAATCGATTTGTAATGGTTCGAGGCTTGACAGAAAGATACAACAACGTATTGCTTAACAACGCTTCAACACCTAGCAGTGAATCAGACGTCAAGGCATTTTCTTTTGACATCATTCCATCCTCGGTGATTGATAGAATGCTAATATTCAAATCTGCATCTCCAGACCTTCCTGGTGAATTTGCTGGTGGTGTCATTAAAGTGTATACCAAATCTATTCCGGACAAAGATTTCATAAACATAGGTTTCTCTCTTTCATATCGAGGACAAACAACCTATCAACCCTTTTTAGAACAGCAACAAGGCAAGTATTCTTGGGCTGGATATGATGACGGCACATACAAAATGCCTTCAGGATTGCCACAAAACTTAGGGGTAATTACGGATATACCAGAAATTGAAAAATATAGTTCTTCTTTCAATAACACTTGGCTTGCAACTGAAGGAATGGCTCTGCCTGACAAAAGATTCTCTTTCAGCATGGGTAAAAGAAGAAAATTTGGAGAGAAAAACAGAGACTTCGGTAGCGTAACATCTATCACCTATGCCAATACAAGGGCAATAACCTATAGTACTAGAGAATTGAAGTACCCGGAGATTGAAAGTACTTCTCCAATTTTTAAGTTTAATGAAAAAAACTATAATCACTCAGTAAGAATTGGTATTCTTCAAAATTTCTCTTTGAGATTAAATAAGAATCACGCAATTCAATTGAAGACTTTGTACAATCACATTGGAATGAATACTTTGCTTTACAGAGATGGATATTGGGATGATATTTTGGCGAATATGCAAGACTATACCTTGGCAAATCAGTTCAGAGGAATTTTGTCAACTCAACTAATGGGAGAGCATACTTTCAGTCCTTCAATTAATATGGATTGGATTGTAAGTTATTCGTCAACTCGTAAAGATGAGCCCGATACTCGCCGCTACCGTCAAATCAGAAACGTGGAAGCAGCCGAAGACGCGCCATATACAAATCAAATCACATTCAGTACAGCTTCTTCTGTTGTGAATCCGTTTACTTTCGGTCGACTTTTTTCTGAAACTAAAGAAGATATGATGGTGGGTGGTTTCAACTTATCCTACGAACCGATTTTTGAAAAAATGCCAAACTTTACTCCTAAAGTAAAAGTGGGCACATACTACGAAAGAAAAGACCGTGAGTTCTTTGTGCGCAATATTGGATTCAACACACAAAATATTGCCTTGCAAAGCCAGTCCTTGAATGAACTATTTACAGACGCTAACTTCTCTAACCACTCTACAGGTCTTAATGTGGGAGAAGATACACGTCCTGACTACGCATACACAGCATCAAATGAATTGCTTGCAAATTATATCAGCTTAACATTACCAATTAAGAAATTCAAAATCATCGGTGGTGTTCGTGTAGAGGATAATACACAGCACCTTGAGAGTTTATCATTACAGGTTAATCCTGATGGAAGCTTCAGAAAAGTCATAGTTGATAGCCCTATCGTTTCAGTTCTTCCTTCTGTAAACGTTAACTATGAATTCAATGAAAAATCATTGGTAAGAGCTGGTTATTCTAAGACGATTAACCGTCCTGAGTTTAGAGAGATTTCACCATTGGCTTATTTCGACTTCAATCTATTCGTAGTAAATGAAGGTAACCCTGAATTGAGAACTCCGAAGATTGAAAACTATGATATTCGTTATGAATTCTATCCTACTCCTGGTGAATTACTTTCAATTGGTGCGTTCTATAAGTCATTCCAAGATCCTATTGAATCTTATTTCCTTATTGCGACTAACCCGTCATTCTCATACCTGAATGCAATTTCATCTGAAAGCTATGGCTTAGAAGCTGAAGTTAGAAAAAACATGGCTAGCGTATTTAATGACAGACGAATAATCAAAGACATTGACGTAATATTCAATGGATCTATTATCAAGAGCCAAGTAAACCTTGCTGCGACATTGCAAGACCAGGCAACCGAACGCCCGATGTTTGGTCAGTCGCCCTACATCTTGAATACATCTCTTCAATACAACAACGACACTACTAATCTCTCGATTGCGATTACGCACAATATCATTGGTCGTCGTCTATTCTTGGTGGGTAATATTGACCGACCAGACGTTTATCAAATGCCTAGACATCAATTGGACCTTACTGTTACAAAGACAATCAAAGGCAATGTTGAACTTAAAGCAGGTGTTTCTGATTTATTGAATGCTACACAATACTTTACACAAGACTATAATAAAGATGGCAAGTTTGAAACCACTGGAACAAACGATGCTCAGTTTATGACACAAAGAAGAGGAGCATATTTCACCTTTGGAATAACGGTGAAGCTCTAAAAAAGAGAATTATACATTTCATAAGTTACGCCTGCGTTATGCAGGCGTTTCTTTTTTTATGAATTTCCGAAAAATTGACTTAACAACCCAATCACAAACAGACCCAAAAAGATTGTTTTATTTAAACTTAAATAATACTGCGGTAATTCTCTAGGAGTGATCAAAGCCCATTTTTGCTCCATCAATTCTATAAACAAAAAAAATCAAAATGAAAAAAGTTTTACTTCTTGCAATTTTGGGTTTGATGATCAGCTTTTCAGCTAAATCTCAAATCACTTATTCTTCAGACAACGGAGCTGGTGATACACTTTTCACAGTATCTGGTACATTGGTTGGAACTGGAACAGGTCTAGCTAAGAACATCTATTTTAAAAAGAACCACCAATACCTATTGACTGGTTATGTTTTCGTTGACAGCTTGTCTACACTTAACATCGCTGCTGGTACTGTAATCAAAGGTGACAAGGCTACTAAAGGTACTTTGATCATCAAGCGTGGTGCTAAAATCAAAGCTTTGGGTACAAACGTTGATCCAATCATCTTCACTTCTGCATTGCCTGCTGGTGAGCGTGCTGCTGGTGACTGGGGTGGACTAGTTATTTGCGGTGCTGCTCGTAACAACATCGGAACTAACGTTCAATTGGAAGGTAACTACGGTGCATTCCACGGTGGTACTAACGATCTAGACAACTCAGGTACAATGAAATTCGTTCGTATCGAGTACGCTGGTATCGCTCTTAACCCAAACCAAGAGATCAACTCTTTGACTCTAGGTTCAGTTGGTAGTGGAACAATTCTTCACCACATCATGGTATCTTTCGCAGGTGATGATAGCTACGAGTGGTTCGGTGGTAAAGTAAACTCACGTTACCTTATCGCTTACAACGGTGTTGATGATGATTTCGATACTGACAACGGTTTCTCTGGTTTCAACCAGTGGGGTATCGGTCTTCACAACGATCCAAACATCGCTGACGTTTCTAAAACTAACGGTTTCGAATCAGATAACAACTCTGCTTCATCTTCTGCAACTCCAAAAACAACTGCTGTATTTACAAACTACGCAATGTTTGGTCCTTCAGCTCCTGGTGTAACTACTATAAATTCTAACTTCCAAGCTGGTGCTCACATCAGAAGAAACTCTGAACTTGGTATCTATAACTCAGTTTTCGCTAACTGGCCTAAAGGTTTGATCGTTGATGGTGCTACTACTATCGCTAGCGCAAACACTGGTCTTGTTGAATTCCGTAACAACGCTATGGCTAACAACGTTGCTACTTACAACGAAGTTGGTGGTACTATCACTGGCGGTATCACTGCATGGGCTGACGCTCAATTGGATACTACTTATGCTGCTTACGCTGATTTGAAATTCCAAAATCCTTATGGTGTTTCTCCATTGGCTCGTAACTTTGCTACTAAATATGGTCAGTCTCCACTACGTTATGGCGCTAGCTATTCTAGCACACGTTTGACTTTACCAACTGGTGCTTCTGGTGCTGGT
>CALRZB010000014.1:0-22440 GCA_943372555.1 Chryseobacterium gleum
CTGTAACGTCCTTTTTGAGGACGATCGGCGCGCCAAACTGGTTGGATTTGATATCTCTTGAATGGCAAAGCCAACGTATTGTGGTTCATCACCACGAAACGCGCGAAAGGCACTGTGAGATCGTATCTCAATGCGCGATCGCAAATTGAGAAGCTCAATTTTTTACTATCGCGATTACTCAAAGTTGCGTCATCCGAGTCTTTCAGATAGTCACCATTATTGAGAACTTTAAAGATCAATTGATCTCCTTCTTCGCCATACTTTCCTGTAAGGGTAGAAAGATTCTCCATCGAAGGAGTTTCTAGTGGCAAATAACCATAGCGTTCGAACACAGAGCGGATGATAGAGAAGATATAATTTCTTCTCACCATAACTTCAGGTCCGAAATCTCTTGTTCCCTTAGGAATACCAACTTGACTCATATTCTTCGCTTGTAATTATTTCTTAGTAAACTGTTTTCTTAAAAAAGCGAAAACGAGGAAAAGCGCTAAGGCTAGAAATACGTATTGCATAACAAAAATTTTGGGCAAAGATACCTTTTAAGGCCGTTATTGGCGCGAAAAATTACCTTTGTGGCATGTCAGAAATTTCATTCAGAATATTAGCGAGTCAATCCAACCACAACGCTGCGGTCTATGGGCTTTCCAAATCTCATGGAAACCATAGTTTTTTCAGTGCTTCTGGAGATCGTTTTATTGCTGAATGGAATGGCACAACCCTAGCCCAAGAAACCTTTGCTATAAAATTGGAAGAGGCTGCCTATGTTGTATTCGCGATTCCAAATAGCGGACAAATCGCAATTGGAACAGCCAGCGGGGCTATTCACATTGTAGATAGAGAGAGCAAACAGGAATTGAAAAACCTTGCTGTTCATCGCAACGGTGTATATGCTTTTGCCCATGTAAAAGATCAAGACATGCTCATCTCATGCGGCGGTGACGGTTCCCTTGCTCTATGGTCTACTGCTAATTGGAATCTCATAAGACAACTACCTATAGGCGATTTCAAAATCAGATCCATTGCCAATACTTCTGATGAAAAACACATAGCCATCGGCTGCGGCGACGGCACTATTCGAATACTCGAAACGAATTTCTTCAATGAAATTCATACTATCAAAGCACATCAAGATGGCGCTGGCGCTCTTCAATTCATGGCAACAAAACCAGTATTGCTTTCGGGCGGAAAGGATGGATTTCTTCGTGTTTGGAATATCAAGCAAGATTATTCGCAATTGATTGAACTACCTGCCCACTATTCAGCCATCTATTCCATTGCCCTTTCTCCCGATGAAAAATACCTTGTCACTGCATCGCGCGACAAATCATTTAAGCTCTGGAAACTTCCTGAATTTGAAGTAATCCAACGCATTGAAGCGCGCGACGGAGGTCATAGTCATAGCGTCAATCAAGCCCTCTGGCTTAACAACACAGATTTTTTAACTAGCGGAGACGACCGGAAAATTGTGCTATCTTCGATTTCGTGAACCGCTTAACCACATCTCTTCTCATCATCTTGATGCTTTTTCAAGGTGCCTTTGTATCTGCACAATCGGCAGATTCATTGATGAAATTAACCTATTGCAATTCCAAAGTAATTGGCGGGAGCCCATCAAAACTTGCCACAATTAGTTTTGATATTCAAGGTCCTTATAATTTCACCTCAGACTCATTGCAGGGTGGATTGTACAACGGAGCCAATGCTTCTTCGCAAACAACAATGTATAGCGGTTCTGGCGGAATGCGTTTTTTCACCAATATTCCAGTGATTGTAAAAGACAAAATCATTTGGCAAGTGGGAACCAATTATTGGAGAAATAAATATTACGACAGCACCACAGAAACTTTCTTTGTTCCTATCAATCCTGTAAATCAGACTTTGGCAACCCACGGATTAACTACGATGGGTTTGCATACCACTGTGTTCAAACCTTGGAATAATAAGCTGTTTTCAATCGGACAAGCAGCAGCAGATATGAGTGGCGATTATACGCTGAGTGATATCCCTTCATTGAAAAAGCTAAAATATTCAGCATCCTTTTTAATGGGAAAAAAAACTCATTCGAGAATGCTCTTCGCTGCCGGAATATCGCGCTCCTATCGAGCAGGACAATTGGCCTATTTTCCAATCGCGCTATTTCTTTGGACAGCGCCATCCGAAAAATGGGGAGTAGAATTATTGTTGCCAGCAAAAGGTGCTATTCGTTGGAATTTAAATAAGTCAAATCTCCTTCTTTTCGGGTTCGAAATGGAGGGGCAGAGTTACTCCTTATTCAATCAAGATGATCATCATCAAAGTGCGCGAAATTTAGAGTTGCGCAGAAGCGAATGGCGTGTACGTATGACTTATGAAAAGCAATTGCACAAATTGCTGTGGTGTTCAGTGCAAGCGGGATACAGAATCAACAATCGATTTGATGTCGATGAATTTGTAAGTGGCAAAGAGATTAATCGCGCGCTCGGAAATGACGCTCAATACGCGATGGAGAACCATCTAAGCAGCGCAGTATACGCGATGTTCAGCATTCATTTAGTAGCTCCTTGATCAGAGAAAAATAATTGCCAAAACTATAAAGAGCAACACCATTACGATGTAGTACCAGAAGTCGGCAAACCATGGGAAATACTCTTTGTATTTCTCTTTAAAGTTTTTGAACATACGTTAGCACTATAGAATTTATTCAGGCTTTAACTAGTCATTTCATCATCAACAGGTAGAAGCTTAGCATAGTCATTGCTAGCAACACCCATTTTTTTGTTCTTGGATGCATAAAAAAGACGTATTGGTTAAAGCAACATCAAAGACTTACGCTCTGAGTCGTCACAAAAATGATTTTATTTAATGACTACTGAACGCGCTGTTTTCAGAGTTATCAATAGTGGAAAGTGAAAAAGAGAGGCTCATCCATACACATAGCATTAACAACTTAAACAAAATACCTATGAATAAGTAGTTCTTAGATTTTAATTTATCCTATTCTTGCAGTCGCATTTATCATAAATACACCATGAAAAAACCGTTCTTCTTTCTTTTATTCATATCTCTAGCACTATCTGCTAAAAGTCAATCATCGACTTTATCAAGCGGAGGCGAAGGAAGTGGACCTGCCGGGTTCGTTTCATTCTCTATAGGACAGATTGTTGTCGAAACAACCGAAGACTCAGAAGGCAGCATAAGCCCGGGAGTGCAGCAAGCGTATGAGTCTTATATAGTATTGGTTGAAGAATCCATTTTCCTCAATGAACTTAGTATTTTTCCAAATCCAACAACTGACTTGCTTCAGTTAGAATTTACCCAAGTTTTCGTAGGTGCTGTTAGAATTTACAATTCCAATAGTGCTGTTGTCGATGAGTTCTCATGTAATACACGATCTGTTTTATTGAATTCTATGAACTGGTCTTCAGGAGTATACTACCTTTCACTTGAACTAGAATCAAAACAAGTCTCCCTACACAAAATAGTCAAACAATAATCAGTATGAAAAAAATTATTACAATCTCTTTTCTTGTTCAATATGCGATGCTAACCTTCGCTCAGTCTCCCAAAACCATTAGTTATCAAGCTATTCTCCGCGACAATATTGGTGTTCTAATTAGCAACGATGCCGATGTTAGCGTGAGGGTTAGTCTTATTCAGGGCAATCTAATTGACAATAACGTAATATACTCCGAACACCATGACGTTGCTACCAATGCGAATGGTCTATTTACCATCGAAATTGGAGGAGGAACAATTGAATCGGGAAACTATACAAATATCAATTGGGGCCTCGGTCCTTTTTATCTTAAAACAGAAATTGATCCTAATGGAGCGACTAACTATCTTATAACTGCTATCAGTGAATTATTGAGTGTTCCATTGTCCAATTATGCATTTGAGGCGGGTAAACTTAGCGGACCAGCGGGTAATTTCGTGGGCTGGTATAATCAAACAGCTCAAGGAATAGCCATTTGGGGAGAACTTTTCCTAGGCACGGGAGCGTTTGCTTTAACATACCTTAGCAGCAATCGACTGCTTTTTCAAATTCAGTCTACTAGTTCGGCATGTGAAACTTATCCTGCCGTCGTTAATCCTTCTAACACAAACGAAATAAACGTGACTTGGCAAGATGGCTTGATAATTACATTCACTTTAAACGAGAATATCCTAACTTACAATACGGGCGGTCAAGGAGTTGACTTTAACAAAGAGTAAGAAAATCTCGTTGATAAAATCACTATTTACTATTTCTTGTGCAAAGCGGCTTCTTATGCCGCTTTCATTTTTGCATCCTATTGAAGCCCTCCCAAAAATAGGTACGACTCAAATCATTAAATTCATAAAACTTATTCCAAAGCCCAATTTCTCGGAAACATAAATTACCTCCATTTGAGGCTAAAGGATGGAGGGGGCTTAATACGGAAATGGGCGCCTCGATACATCTCGAATCACAGAAAGATGATGCGTGTCATTCGGGGACCGATAACAGAATGAGAAGCAGAATGAATATAAATTGATTTCAGAAAATGGGAAAGTGGAAAATCAGCCAACCTCTGCAGGGCGGGGACGAGCCTTACATTCAATAGCAGCTAGAAAAAAAACTTTTTTTCCAATATCAAATCAAATATAAAAAAATCAACAATCAACAATAGCCCCTCCGCCCGCATAGAACTACCATTATTTTCGCTAAATTCGTGCACTTACAAACTAGTATCAATCATTATGAAACAAGCTTTAGGCTCTATTGTTATTGGACTTGCGGTGGTTATCGCAGCGGCCGTTTTGTCGAATGGTTATATGAACCGCAACAAATCAGAGAACGTCATTTTTGTGACTGGTCTTGGATCTAAAGATTTTGTTTCTGATCTCATTGTTTGGAATGCTTCGTTCAGCCGTCGGAGCATGGATCTTCAAGCTGCCTACGCTGAATTGAACAAAGACCGCGAAATCATCAAAACATACCTTATTGGAAAAGGAGTTGGTGAAGCTTCTATCGTTTTTGCTTCTGTGAATATTCAAAAAGAATTTGATGAAAGTCGTGATAATAACGGTAACTACTTCTCCACTTTTTCTGGATATAGTTTGACACAAAACATTACTATCGAATCAAACGAAGTTGACAAAATTGAAGGTGTTTCTCGTGAGGTTACAGAGCTTATCAATCAAGGCGTTGAGCTATATTCTCAGGAGCCTCAGTACTACTACACCAAACTTGCTGAGTTGAAAATTGAAATGATTGCGGCGGCTACACAAGATGCTAAAGTTCGTGCTGAGCAAATCGCACAAAACTCCAACGGCAACCTTGAAGGTTTGAAAAATGCTACAATGGGAATCTTCCAAATCACTGGTCAAAATTCATCAGAAGACTATAGCTGGGGTGGCGCATTCAACACGTCTTCAAAGCGTAAAACGGCTTCAATCACAATGCGTCTAGAATATTTGGTTGACTAATTATTATGTCAAGATTTCTCTCGTGTGTTCTTTTATTCATCAGTTTTTCTGTCTTTGGTCAAGAGGCCTTTTTCAGCACGCGCTCAAATGTGATGAATAATGCAACAAATCAATGGCTTGTAGCAGAACTAGAAAAGAACAATCCTTCCGCTTTCGATAATCAAGGTGGAAAGTCTGTAATCCGCATTCCTGCTGGCACTGCGGCTGTAGCGCAATTAAATTCGACTTACGACGTTGCGCTTGCTAATAAATTTAGCCGAATTTATTTTCCCGAAGGTAAAGCTGATCGTTTTCTAAAAATCAATTCGCTTTGCAATCTCTACTTTCCTCTTGTTGAGAGAAAACTTTTAAACGCAAAACTACCACTTGAATATAAGTACTTGCCTCTTGTAATGACCGGTTTCAATACCTCGTACGAGGATGAACGTGATCGTGGTGGTATGTGGGCACTCGAGTTTCTTACCGCTCGAAAATGGAAATTACAAATTGACACTTTGGTGGATGAAAGAAGAGGTGGTGATATCACTACTGATGCTGCTGTAAAAGAACTATTGGAAATCCACAATCATTTCAATGGAAAGATGGCAAGCGTTCTCAAAGCTTGGTATATCTCCAGAGCTTATGCGGAAAAGCTTCACAACAAGCGCACATTGACAGAAGATGAGCTAGATGCTGAAGCAAATCTGTTTGTTGAGTTCTTTATTTTCTCTGCTCGTCTTTTTAGTGAAAATCAAAATAACGCAAGCAATCAACTCAACGCCTATTTTGATATCCTAGGCAACTTCGAAAGCATCGCTTTTAAAGACACTGTGAATGTAACCGGACTTATTGCCATTGTAGGTTTGGACGAAAATGTACTTCGTAAAACGAACCCTGTTTATATCGGTCAATACATCGACCCGGTTTACAGAAGAGTTACGTTTATCATGGACAACAGATTTAGCGGCAAGTTTCGTCAATCGGAAGACGCTGTCTACAACTGGCAACCTCCTGCCCCACCTGTTGTGTATACTGAGGTGATTGAGGAAGAAGAAAAAATCTATCACGTTGTTCGCAAAGGCGAAGCGCTTGGAACAATTGCTCGTAAGCACAAAGTTTCTATTGCGAATTTGAAAAAGTGGAATAAGCTAAAGAGCGATAAGATTAGAGCTGGTCAACGTTTGGTGATTATCAAGAAAACAAAAAAACGCAAGCCACTTCCAGAAACAGAGGTTGTGTTTCCAAATGGTGCAGCTTCAGACAGCACCAATGTAATGCTCAACCCCGTGCCCGTTGACACTGTCAAAGTTCCCGAACCGCCGAAACCGAAGCCTGCTCCTCAACCGAAAAAGCCAAAAACTGATTTTATCACCTACACAGTGAAGTCAGGAGATTCACTATGGACCATTGCGAAGAAACATAAAGTGACACCAGAGCAAATCATGAAATGGAACAAGTGTGGAGAGAAAATCCGCCCTGGTCAAAAGCTTAAAATCCAGAAAAAGAAGTAGTGAAATAAAGCACGCTACTTTGATATCAATTATTCACCTATGAAAGAAAAAACGCCGGCTGCCGTCAAACTCGCTGTATTAGTTGCAGCTCTAGGCTATTTCGTAGATATATTCGACATCGTACTTTTTGGAGTGCTCAGACAAGACAGTTTAACTGATCTTGGATTTACTGGCGCTGCGAATGGAGAAATGGGATTGTTGCTTACCAATCTACAAATGATTGGAATGCTCGTCGGTGGAGTACTCTGGGGAATACTCGGAGATAAAAGAGGCCGCATTTCTGTACTTTTCGGTTCGATCCTACTCTATTCCACAGCCAATATTGCCAATGGACTTATCAATGACATTGTCTCTTATGGTGTTTGTCGATTCATCGCAGGACTAGGACTAGCGGGAGAATTAGGCGCGGGCATCACCTTGGTGAGCGAATTAATGAAGAAAGAAAAACGAGGCATTGGAACAATGATCGTTGCAGCAGTTGGAGTGAGCGGCGCCATCGCAGCAACAGCCATTGGAAAAACTTTTGATTGGAGAACTACCTATTTTATCGGTGGTGGACTAGGCTTGATGCTGCTTGCCTTGCGCGTGGGTGTGCATGAAAGCGGCATGTTCAAAAACATTGAGAATACTAGTATGGTGCGAGGTAGCTTAAAAATGCTTTTCAGTAATAAATCTAGAATCAAACGCTATGTAAGCTGTTTGCTCATGGGAATGCCCGCTTGGTTCGTTGTAGGTATTCTAATTTACCAAGCGCCCGAGTTCGGGAAATCACTCGGCATTGAAGGAGATATTAGTGCTGCAATAGCCATTCGAAATTGCTATCTCGGAATGACCTTTGGAGATTTCACTTCTGGTGCAATGAGTCAACTCATGCGCAGTCGCAGAAATGTACTACTGCTCTTCTTCATACTCACAGCCATATTCATGGGCTTCTACTTATTCCTGCCATTCCAAAGTGTCGACATGCTTTATCTCGCATGCGGACTTCTCGGCTTCGGTGTAGGATTCTGGGCAATTTTTGTAACTGTAGCAGCTGAACTCTTTGGCACAAATCTCCGTGCCTTGAGCGCTACGACCGTTCCAAATTTTGCACGTGGTATGATGGTTCCCCTTTCTGCTATTTTTGTAGTTCTCATGCAATATCTTCAAGATAGAATTTTTGCAGCTGTTATCGTCGGAAGTTTCTCACTTATCCTTGCATTCATTGGATGGTCGATGCTTCCTGAAACTTACGGAAACGATCTTGACTTTATTGAAGAATAAAACAATCATTATGATTAAAAACATTTCCCTTGCATCTTCCTTGCTTTTGCTACTAGCATGCAATTCACAAAAGGCCTCTAAAACTTCTACACCACCCATGTCAGATATAACTTATCCAGCAACTGCAAAACATCAAAACGAACTTGATTTCTTCGGAACAAAAGTGAGTGATCCCTATATGTGGCTGGAAAATGACACAAGCGCTGAAACTGGCGCGTGGGTTGCTGCTCAGAATAAAATATCAAAAGGTTTACTTAGCGCACTTCCAATGCGTGAAGCTTTAAAAACACGTATTACAGAACTTATCAATTTTGAAAAAGTAGGCACTCCTGTTAAAGTAGGAGATTCCTTTTTGATCTATAAAAACTCTGGGCTAGAAGCACAAGGGAAATATTTCATTCGCAAAGGTCTCACTGGCACTGATGAATTATTCCTCGACATGAATGCGCTTTCAGCAAACGGAACAACTTCTGCTTCGATGTTGAGTCCTTCAGAAGATGGAAAATATGTTCCATTCGCAATTAGCGAAGGCGGTAGCGACTGGTCGAAGATTGTTGTCTTCAATGTTGAGACAAAACAACAAACAGGCGACATTTTGGAATGGGTAAAATTCTCTGATGCTTCTTGGTATAACGATGGTTTCTACTACAGCCGTTACCCAGCGCCTGAAAAGGGAGCGGAGCTCAGTGGAAACAATTTATTGCACACTGTTTATTTTCACAAATTAGGCACTCCTCAATCAGAAGATCAATTGATCTATCAAGACGCTGAGCGTCCTTACATGTATAACAGTCTCTTTATTTCTGAGAATAAAAAATACGCATTCTTGGTGAGTTCTCCTGGTACTGACGGAAGCGAGATTTGGTATCGTCCTGCAGGGGAAAGCCGTGGTGCATTTATGCCTTTGTTTACAAATACTTCTGAGCACAATAGTGTGGTGGATGTGACAGAAGACGGACGCATTCTTATGCAGACAGATGTGGATGCGCCAACATATCGATTGGTGAGTGTTGACCCAAATAAACCTACAAAAGAAAATTGGATAGAGATCATTCCAGCAGGAGAAAATATGCTGCAAGGTGTTGGCACGGGTGGAGGAAAATTGATTTCTAGTTATCTTGATAAAGCAAACACGCGCATCTTCATTAGTGACATGGATGGAAAGAACAGAACCGAAATTGCTTTGCCCGACAAAACAGGCTCTGCCGGAGGCTTTGGAGCAAAGCGTGGTGATAAGAATTGCTTCTATTCATTCAGTTCATTTACTTATCCTGGTGTTATTTATCAGTATGATTTTGCTTCAGGAAAAAGCACAGAATTCTATCGCGCTAATTTAAAATTCAATCCAACCGATTTCGAAAGCAAGCAAGTGATGTATCCTAGTAAAGATGGCACATTGGTTCCAATGTTCATTGTACACAAAAAAGGAATCAAACTCGATGGCACCAACCCTACCCTGCTCTATGGATACGGCGGATTCAGCGTTCCAATTCAACCTGGTTTCTCTGCAAGCCGCATTATGTTCTTAGAAAATGGTGGAGTTTATTGCATTGCAAATATCCGTGGAGGAAATGAGCTCGGTGAAAACTGGCACCAAATGGGTATGAAAGAGAAGAAACAAAACGTTTTTGATGACTTCATTTCTGCAGCAGAATATCTAATCAAAGAAAAATATACCTCCTCTGCACATCTTGCTATACAAGGCGGCTCGAATGGTGGACTGCTTGTTGGTGCATGCATGACTCAGCGTCCTGAACTGTTTAAGGTAGCTATCCCACAAGTGGGAGTTCTTGACATGTTGCGCTTTCACAAATTCACAGTTGGTAAAGGCTGGATTCCAGAATATGGTTGTGCTGATAATAGCAAAGAAGAGTTTGATTATTTATATAAATACTCTCCTTATCACAATTTGAAGAAGGGTGTAAAATATCCTGCTACATTGGTTATGACAGCGGATCACGACGACCGTGTTGTGCCTGCGCATAGCTTTAAGTTTGCGGCTCGTCTTCAAGAATACAATTCAGGAAGTAATCCGATGATCATTCGCATTGATACAAGCGCAGGTCACGGAAGTGGTAAGAGCACCATGCAATCTATCGAAGAACTTGCAGACGTTTATTCATTCATCCTATCACAAACCAAATAAGCGGGAATATTTATGGCAACCAATAGCTGGCAAATAGAACTTGCCACCATTCCATTAGTTTCCGCACATTATGTTGGTAACAGAAATAATGGACATGAATTAATTCTGTCTGAAAAGCCTTTGGACACTGACGATCATAGGATGAATGAATTACTATTCACCTATTTTCTTGGAGCTTTCAGAGAACCTGAAATGAATCACTTCACTTTTAGTAATGATGACTTCAAATTGAATCCGTTATATAAATTCGCCTGCAGCGTCTTTGATAATAAAGGTGATTTTCATTTGCAATCCGTGAATATTGCTCGTCATTTATTTGATGTCTCAAATCACCCTCAGATTAAATCAGGCGATCTTTTTGTTGCCTATATCGATGGTGTGATTTTTAATAATAAAGAGTGTAAGGCTATTGGAATATTCAAATCAGAAAACAAACAGAGCTTTTTAAAGCTTTATCAAGAGGCCAATAAATTTGATTTGTATTACGACGCTGGAATCAACGTAGACAAACTTGATAAAGGCTGCCTAATCGTTGACGCAAACCGTGAAGAAGGATTCCAGGTTTGCATCGTTGACCGCGGAAATAAAGGAACTGAGGCTCAATTTTGGAAAGATCAATTCTTACAAATCACTCCTTGGGCAGACGAATACCACCACACAAAAGAGTTTTTAAGCCTTACTAAAACTTATGTTACAACTCAGTTTAAGGAAGATTTCAATATTAATAAAACGGAAGAAATTGATGTATTGAATCGCTCAATGGAATATTTCAAAACCCACGAAACCTTCGACAAAGAGGAGTTTGTGACAGAGGTATTTCATGAACCAGAAATGATAAAATCCTTTCACAACTTCGATACGCAATATCAAGAGACACACAATTTAGAAATTGAGCAGTCTTTTGAAATTTCACCATCAGCGGTGAAGAAGCAGCAAAAAGTATTTAAGAGTATTCTAAAACTCGATAAGAATTTCACCATCTACATCCACGGCAACCGCGAGCAAATACAACCCGGCACCGACCCCGATGGGAAGCGTTTTTATAAGATCTATTATAATGAGGAAAACTAGGTAGTGTGGTAGTGTGGTAGTGTGGTAGTGTGGTAGTGTAAAAAAAAATACAACTATCAAACTACCAAACTATCAAACTATCAAACTATCAAACTATTTTTGCCCCGGTTTCTTCACACCATTTGGTCTCTGTGGTGCTGGAGCATCTTCGTCCTCGTATTCGTGTTCTTTCACGTTTTTCAAGTCGATTTCTTTACCCTCTTCCATGCGCTGTATAAGCTCATCCAGTTGCTCTGCACTTAATTGCTTAGCAATAATTTTGTAATCCTTATCCATCAAGTAAACTTTAGGAGTAGAGTTTACATCCCAATTGGTTCGGTAATTCAAACTTTGAAGTGTAGTAATACCTTGTCTAACAAGCGTCGTTGCGCTGTCTTGCTTCATGATTTCAGGCGTATCGCTCACGTTGATCCAATCCAGTTCATTTTCATCAATAAACTTCCCCCATTTATCATTTTCCAATTCATTTCCAATGGCGTAAACGACAAGTCCTTTGTCTTGATATTTATGATAGAGATCGAGGAGTTTTGGAACTTCTTTTTTACAGTGACCACAAGTGCTTTCCCAGATAACAAGGAGTGTGTACTTCCCTCCTGTTTCTTTCATGCTTACCCATTTCTGACCAGTTTGATCTGGCAGGATGATATCAAGAGCTGTATTACCGCATAGACAGTTGCGCTTCTCAGCAGCTGATTCTTTGATTTGTTTCAGTTTAGCTTCGTCCATCCAAGTCACCTTTCCTGTTTCGTAGTAATTGTCTACCATGAATACAAAAAGACGGTCCATACACATGATTTTCGAAGTTTCGGAAGTGTATGTAATGAAGTGCACGAAGTATTTGAAAAGATCAGGATTCGCGGCAACTTTATCAATTAGTTTTTTAGACTCCACACAAAGTGTATCAGGAATTTGAGGAAGCGTCTGCGTAATGTAACGCTCAATCAAACGATGAATAGTTTGATCGCGAATCATTGCTGGTGAAGAAAAATCCACATTATCCCAATAGTGTTCACGGAACCAATAGTATTGATAGCGAGCCTTTCCTTGCTCATCCAAACTATCTGGCGCAGCTGGAGCTACAGGATCAATACCCATTTTAAGCAGCTTTGTAAAAAGCAATTCTGGATGTTTTTCAATGATTCTGTTTTGGTATGCTAAAACATCATCATTCAAAGCTTTCAATTCGTCTTGGAAAGGTTTTTTTTCATCTTCTGTTTTTGTAGAATCACTAAGTGCTTTATCAATAGGCTCACGAACTGAGCGTTTTGCATTGATGTATCTGATGTATTCGAAAAACAGTTTATTGCTTTCAGATTCTTTTACAACGACTTTATTGATATCATTATCTGAGCTTGCATTGATTACAATGTTCTCTTGGTCAACTATGATATCAAAGTATTTTGGACCAGGCATGATGATCGCGTACTTGCCGATTTCATCCGCTTTTTTTCCTTTGAATTCAAAATTACCATTCGCATCAACACGACAGGTATCATTGTAATAAAGAGACTTCCCGTAGTAATTACCAAGGTAAAGAGCAGTATCACGAAGCCCCTCGATTTTACCTTTAATTGTAAATGAAGATGTTTTGGAAGGAGCTGCAGGCTTTGCTGGAGTGGTTGTTTTACCCTTTTGTGCTGACGCAACGAAAGAAAGAGCAATAAGTAAAATACAAACGAAAAGAGAAATACTATTCTTTTTAATCATAATCTTAGTATGGTTCATTGCTAGAATGACTTCAAAAATGTAACAGGTGTTGTCCCGCAAAGGTAACTTTAACATTTCCTTGAATTCTTCAAAAAAAATGCACGAGGGGCGGTTGGCAATATTTGTTCCAAAAATTTTGGCAAACCCCAATTAACTTTGTCGCATGAAGAAGGTTCTCGTTATAGGATGTGGTTGGCTCGGACTTCCTTTGGCTTTAAAGCTCAAGGACCTCGGATATAGCGTATCGGGCACTACCAGAAATGCGGAGCGCCAAAATGCGCTAGAGTCAAGAGATATCCCATTCTATGTTGATCCAGAAATACCTTCAAATGAAGATTTCGATGCTGTAATTTGCACGCTAACTCCCCCAAAGAACGATTCGGATCGGGCGATTCATCAAAAAATAGCAATGCAAGCAAAGAACGTTACTCAATTCATCTATACTTCTTCGATTTCCATTTATCCAGATATCGAAGCCACTGTTTCTGAGGTGAATGAAGATGAATCGAGTCCCATGTTTGCACTCGAAAGTATTTATACTAAGCAACTTCCTCAAGCTATTGTTCTCCGTTTGGGCGGCCTGCATGGGTTTAATCGTCATCCAGCAAGATTTTTATCTGGTAGAAAAAATGTAGCCAAACCCATGGCTCCAATCAATTTAGTAAGTGGGTTAGAGGTAATCTCAGCTATAGAATTGGTTTTGAGAAAAGACATTACAGGAGAAATATTCAATATAGTTTCAGATGACCATCGCACTCGTATAGAATATTATTCATCCGTTTGTGATGAACTTGGTATACCTCGTCCTGAGTTTGAGAATACTAGCGAAGGCGGCAAATTAGTTGACACCTCCAAATGGAAACTACTTCGTAATATGTGATTTTTGGTATATTCGTGGCGTTGTTACGAAATAAACCAAAACCTTATTATGAAAAGAACTTTACTTTCCTGCCTCGCTTTCGCGATGGTATTTTCAGCACATTCTCAAATTATTCTTGAAGACAATTTCGACGCATACTCTTCGGGAATGGGCGTTGCAGAGCAATCTACCTCATGGGACACCTGGGATGGAAGCGCTGGTCTAGATGGCCAAGTGTCAACAGATTATGCAAACAGCGGCTTAAACAGCGCTAAGATTGAAGGAACAAGTGTTGACCTAGTGCTTCCAATCGGTCCTTACACCACTGGAGCTTATGAAATCTCATGGAAAATGTACCTTCCAGCTGGTCAAGGCGGATATTTCAACGCATTGCACAGCTGGTCTGCATCATCAACAGCCTATGAGTGGGCTTGTGATGTTTTCTTTGACATTTCTGGAAATTGTACATCTACTATCGGTGGTGTAGCAGGCACTCCAACTGCAGTTACTCAAGACACTTGGTTTGATGTGAAAATTCTAGCTGACTTGAATAATGACAATGGAAAAGTGTGGGTAAATGGTGTTATGATAGGTGACTGGATATGGTCTACAAACAACGCCAATGGAACAGCTGGTACAAACCAACTTTCTGCCGTTGACTTTTATGGAACTACGAACGTTACTAACGGCGCTGGACTATATTACGTTGATGATGTTAAATTGGAGCAAGTAACCATTGCAAGTGTAAATGAAAACACTTCTAAAGTTGAAGTTCCTTCTTTTTACCCAAACCCTGTTAGCTCAACACTTACCATCAACACTCCAGAATCTTGGACAGGCGGTGAGATAATGATTCTTGATTTGACAGGTCGTGTAATTTTCAAAGATGTACTTTCAAATGAAAATACAACTCGCCAAATCAACGTGAATGAATTTTCACAAGGCATCTATTTCGTGAAATGGACAAAAGGCCAAAGCACGATGACAAAGAGGTTTACAAAATCCTAACTGCGGTAGCTGGTAGCAGGTAGTAGGTAGTAGGTAATAAGTGCTTTTTCTTACCACCTACTACTTACTACTTACAACCTACTACTTACTACTTATTACCTACTACTTACTACCAAGCAAAGCTTGAAGGAACTCCTTCTCTATCGCTTGATGCTTGTCTCTAGCGTACCAGAGATGGAGTTTTTCTTTTACTTCATGAGCGTCTGCTCCACTTGCCTTTACTTCGTCCATTGCCATTTGTGCCGCATTTGGTCGGGGACCGAACTTTCCTACTACTTCCCCATTCTCGATCAAAATAAACATGGGAACGGATCGAGACTTTCCATTGGTTAGAAACATGTCCATAATATCCAAATTGTCATCTCTTAGGATATAATGTGTCTTCCAATTTGGATTCTGGTTTATAATCTGCTCGATTACAGGAGTTATTTGAGCGGAATCGCCGCACCATCCCTCTGTAATTACAAGAATATCTAATTTTCTCTTGTCCGCCTTTATTGCGTCAATCGTCTCATCTGACAATTTCGTGTGCTTATCCCAACGGTCCATTCGAGTATCGTTCAACTTGCTGTAAGCCAGCAGCTCCTCGCTTTGCACAGCGCCAGTAACCTTGTCTTCAGCATGTAATTTGTGTATCAACTCTCTGTACTCACGATATGACATCGCCCCTTCAAAACCAGATGCGATAAGACTTTCAAAGACATTCATAAAAAAATATTTCACCAAAGGTAAGCATGTCAAGCCCGCCATTCATGTGACTTAGTGCACAATTGGATTTAGAATATTCCTTTTGGAATCCAATAGTACATTCAATTCATAAAAGCACCTTACTTTCACATTTCAAAATTCAAAACCATTGTCATGCGCATTGTTCTTTTCATATCTGTTTGCATATCGCTGTTTTCTTGCTCCAATGAAACACCGCCCTGTTCGCCAGCTCTAAAAAACTATTTCAACTACGGCGACGCAATTGAATCAGGCGGTGTACGCATGATTCCAATTCAAACGCCTGTTGGTGAATTCAAGGTATGGACCAAGAGATTTGGAAATAATCCTAAAATCAAAATTCTTTTACTTCATGGCGGTCCAGCTATGACACATGAATACATGGAATGTTTCGAAACATTTTTTCAAAGAGAAAATTTTGAATTTTACGAATATGATCAGCTTGGAAGTTATTACAGTGATCAACCAACTGACAGTTCATTATGGACAACTGAGCGTTTTGTAGAAGAAGTCGAACAAGTTCGAAAATCTATTGGGGCAGATAGCTCAAACTTCTATGTCCTTGGCAATTCTTGGGGTGGAATTTTGGCAATGGAATACGCTTTAAAGTATCAGCAAAACCTTAAAGGACTCATTATCTCAAATATGATGGCGAGTGCCCCAGACTATGGAAAATATGCCGAAGAGGTGCTTTCTAAACAAATGAAACCAGAGGTGCTTGCTGAAATTCGCGACCTAGAAGCAAAGAAGGATTTCACGAATCCTCGCTACATGGAATTGCTTATTCCTAATTATTACAACGAACATATTTGCAGATTAAAAGATTGGCCTGAGCCATTAAATCGCTCATCGAAACATGCCAACAATACGATTTATACTATGATGCAAGGACCAAGTGAATTCGGGATTAGCGGGAGATTAACTACATGGGATATTAAAGCTAGATTGAAGGAAATCGCCACTCCAACGCTTATGATTGGTGCGAAGTACGATACAATGGATCCAAAAGCAATGGAAGAACAAAGTAAACTCGTGCAGCATGGAGAATACCTGTATTGTCCAAATGGAAGTCACCTTTCAATGTGGGATGATCAGCAAATATTCATGAAAGGAGTGATTGAATTTGTGAAACGCGTGAATGCAAAATAATAATTCGATTAGATACAATCGCGCAAGAAATGGATTTTATTAGAAAAATAATCGACTCAAATTTGCGACATTCACAAAGAAGATGAACGAGCAGAAAAACATCCATTTCGACCGAATTTCTAAGGCTATAGAATACATTGGGGAGAATTTTAAATCACAACCAGATTTGGATACCGTGGCCGCACATGTTCATTTAAGTCCATTTCATTTTCAAAAATTATTTACTGATTGGGTTGGCACTTCGCCTAAGAAATTCCTTCAATACACCACTCTTCAACACGCGAAAAGTTTACTTCGAAAAAACAATCCTACTCTATCTGAAATAGCCTTTGAATCTGGACTTTCAAGCACAAGTAGACTTCATGATCTATTTGTAAAAATCGAAGGTATGTCGCCCGCAGAATACAAGAATGGCGGGCAGGATTTGGCTATTAATTATTCATACTCGTCTTCACCTTTCGGAACAATTCTAACTGCGGCCACAAGCAAGGGATTGTGCTACATGGCCTTTGAAGATGAAAGTTATTTCGCTTATAAAAATCTGATTGCCATTTTCCCAAAGGCGAAATTCAGTGAGACTTCTGATTCATTTCAAAATAATGCATTACAATTTTTCAAGGATGATTGGTCTGATTTGAAACAAGTAAAAATGCATTTAAAGGGAACAGAATTTCAATTGAAAGTTTGGCATGCCCTTCTCACAATTCCGTTCGGCGATTTGAGCACTTATGGTCACATCGCCGAAAAAATTAAAAACCCTAAAGCCACACGTGCAGTGGGCACAGCAATAGGAAGCAATCCAATTTCTTTCATTATTCCTTGTCACCGCGTGATTCAAACATCTGGAGCCATTGGTGGTTATATGTGGGGCCCAATCAGGAAGAAAGCCATTATTGGGTGGGAAGGATGCAAATCCATTGTTGATTGTTGATTTTTTATTTAGAATGACATTTTATACTCTTCTTTTTAGATGGAATTGAGTTTTGATTTTGGTGAAACTAAATTGAACAATTTGCTTCCTTGTGATGGCGAAGTAATCTATTATGGAAGAGTATTTAGTCAAGATCAAACCCACTATTATTATCAAAAGCTTTTGGAGAATATTGAATGGGAAAATGATATTGCTGTGCTATTTGGAAAAACAATTATTACTAAAAGAAAAGTCGCGTGGTACGGCGATCGCGAGTTTGAATACACCTACTCCAACAATACAAAGCGAGCGAAGATCTGGACACCAGAATTATTAGAATTAAAAAAAATCACTGAAGAAAAAACAGGAGAAACATTCAACTCTTGTTTGCTCAACCTCTATCACTCCGGCGAAGAAGGAATGGCTTGGCACAGTGATGGAGAAAAAGATTTGAAAAAAAATGGAGCAATCGGTTCTTTGAGTTTTGGTGCAGAAAGAAAATTCTCATTTAAGCATAAAGAATCGGGCGAAACAGTTTCAACAATTCTTGAAAATGGCAGTTTGCTCGTCATGAAAGGCGTCACACAAACACACTGGCTTCACCGCCTTCCCCCCACCAAAAAAATCATCACCCCAAGGATAAACCTCACGTTCAGGACGATAATCAATGGTTGATGTCTTATGGATGATGGATGATGGATAAAATACTACCAAACTATCAAACTACCAAACTATCAAACTACCAAACTCCCCACCACCCCACGAACTCCCGACCCCACCACCCCACCACCCCACGAACTCCCGAACTCACTATCTTCGTTTTATGAAAATTACTACTCACCTGCGGAAAATGAGAACGACACTAGATGATGTCGCGCAGTATACTTTGCCTCTTGTAGATATTATTGAATACTCTGGACTGTACTTCATGAATCCATTGGTGGGAAGCAACATTACGATAGAATTTGAAAATGAAATTCATTGCATCGAGACAGGAAAGAAAATCAAAAAGACTTTCGGCGAAGGATTGAGTTATGATGCGTTTATGAATTCACCCATGGCTTCTCCTAGTATTGTTCGTCCAGAACTTAGTCGCATACATGAGGGAATCGCTTTGCGCGATATGGCCTGGGAAGAAGAACACCATAACAAACCTCATTTCGTTTATTTATCGCGTACATCAGACATCAAGGTTGGAGTTACGCGCGATAAGAATATTCCTTCGCGTTGGATAGACCAAGGAGCAACAGAAGCTATTATACTTGCTGAAACTCCATATCGTCAATTGGCCGGACTTATCGAAGTAATGCTCAAAGACACGATGGCCGACAAAACGAATTGGCAAACCATGTTGAAGAATACACCGGCAAATACAGATTCGCTAGTGGACAAGAAAAATGAAGTCCTCGAGATGTTTCCTCCAGACTATGAGCCTTTCATGTATGATGATGACTCGGTCACAATAATTAAGTATCCGGTACTAAACTATCCTTTGAAAGTGAAGTCTCTTAAATTAGACTCCACACCTTCATTCACGGGAAAGCTCACAGGAATCAAAGGTCAATACTTGATGTTTGAAGATGGCACGGTGTTTAATGTGCGTTCACACGCAGGGTACAAAATTAGCCTAACACTCAACGAATGACAGAATCAGAAAAGGAAATAAAACATCTCTTCGCAAGAGCCTCTTTTGGCCTTCATCCTTTAATTTTTCAAAAAATAAAAAACAACTCCCGCGAAGAAGCGGTGGATGCATTATTCAAATCCAGTGAATCGTTTTCGAATATTACTCACTTTCCAGACATTCGAAAAGAAAAAAAAGACGTTGGTGGTTTGAAGGTTTTGAAAATGATTTTAAAAAGCAAAAAGGATCTTCAACAACTCAATCTCGTTTGGCTAGATAAAATGGCCACTTCAAACGAGACGCTTCGTGAAAAGATGACCTTCTTTTGGCACAATCACTTTGCTACTTCCACTCCCTTTCCTGTATTGATGCAGGAACAAAACAATATGATCCGCAAGCATGCGCTTGGTAATTTTAGAGAGCTCGTTACCGAAATCGCTATGGATCCCGCGATGATTTTCTATTTAAATAATCATCAAAACAAAAAAGACGCGCCCAATGAAAACTTCGCTCGCGAGTTGATGGAATTGTTTACACTCGGACGCGGAAACTATACAGAACAAGACATCAAAGAAAGCGCTAGAGCCTTCACGGGCTGGCACGTTGGAAAAGACGGTTACTTTACTTTTCACAAGAAAGACTATGATGATGGAGCCAAAACTTTCATGGGAAAAACAGGTAACTGGGGCGGGCATGATATTATTCGAATCATCCTCGATCAAGAAGAAACATCTGTTTTCATTTCTAGAAAAATATATAAGTCGTTTATATCACCTAACATTGATGAAGCGTTCGTTTCTCAAATGGCATCGCGCTTCAGAAAATCCAATTATGATATCGGTGACTTGATGCGTTTCGTTTTTCTTTCTGATCATTTTTACATCAAAGAAAATCGAGGTGTCTTAATCAAAAGTCCTGTAGAACTTATCGTAGAATACAAAGTACTTTTTCAATTGAGAATGAAAAATGCAGACAATATGATAAAGCTTCAACGAGGACTTGGTCAAGTATTGTTCATGCCTCCTAATGTTGCCGGTTGGCCCGGAGATCGCAATTGGATTGACAGCACATCACTATTAGTTCGCGTAAATCTTCCATCTCTGTTTTCTGGTAAAATAACTTATACTCCAAAAGACAAAGAGTTACCGGAAACAGATTCGATAAAGGATAAAAGTAAATTGCCTTTTCTCTGCTCCATGAATTTTGAAAAATTTGAATCCGGCTTTAAAAATTCATCTGTTTTTGATTTGATTATTCATCCTACTTCTGTTGAAGAACCTTCGGTGATGAAACAACTGAATTCTGCAGAAGAAAAAGCGATATACGTTATGAGTTTACCAGAATTTCAATTGCACTAAAATGAAAAGAAGAGATTTTCTGCAAACAACAGCGCTCGCTTCCGCATCGCTATTCGTTCCTAAGTTGATAACAGCATCAGCACTTGACTTAAGTCAAGCGAGCAAAAACGCGCGGATACTTATCGTTATTCAATGGAGTGGTGGAAACGATGGATTGAATACAGTAGTTCCCTTTACTGACGATCTTTATTACAAACTCAGACCATCTCTTGCCATACCAAAGACACAAATACTTCCAATAGGAAATGAGTTAGGTCTTCATCCAAAATTGCTCGCACTAAAAGACATGTATGATAACGGTGAACTCGCAGTAATCGAAAATGTGGGTTATCCTGAGCCAGACAGATCGCATTTCAGATCAATGGATATCTGGCACAGTGCAAGCGATTCAAGTGAATATGTTCAATCAGGTTGGATTGGTAGAATTCTCGATCAGGGATTGCGACCAGATGCAGCTATTGAAATAGATGATAGTTTAAGCCTTGCAATGAAAGGAGAAATCCAAAAAGGACTTGCGATTCGAAATATCAATCAAGCGCATAAGCTTTCCACGATGAGTAAGCTAGTTTCATCTTCACATTCAGAGCATGAACATGAACAAGTAAGTTATCTCAAAGAAACATTGAGAGATGCTCAACAGGGAATAGACTATATATATGATCAAACAGGAAAGCATGTTTCTAAGACAACCTATCCTGATTCTGAACTTGGTCGTCAATTGAAATCAATTGGTGAATTAATTAATAGCGGTTGCTCCACTACGATCTACTATGTTACTCTTGGTGGTTTTGACACCCATGTTGGACAACCGGGAGCACATAATCGGTTATTTGACCAATATTCACAAGCCGTAAATGCCTTGAGAACAGACCTCAAACTGTCCCAAAAATGGAAAGATGTGGCTATTTTGACTTTTTCTGAGTTTGGCCGACGTGTAAAAGAAAACGCAGGAAAAGGCACAGATCATGGCACCGCAGGGGTATCTTTTGTGATGAGCGGAGGATTAAAAAACGCTGGGATTTACGGAGGAAACCCAGACCTATCAACACTTTCCGACGGCGACCTGATTCACAAAATTGACTTCAGATCATTGTATACCACCCTTCTAGATGAGTGGCTCGAAGTAGACAGCAGCAAAATTATTTCGAAAATATTTGGTCGAATGGGATTGTTTGTTGAAAAATAAGATTATATTTGATAACGCATTTCGACTTTTCAACACGTTTACTGTAGATTCTTGTGGTTAATGTTGGTGGGAGTTGAATGTTCATAACAAACGTTTTTTTATTTTATCACATGAACATTTTTGTTTCTGGGCTTAACTACAGCCTAACAAGCGAAGAGCTTTCTGAGCTTTTTGCACAGTACGGTTCTGTATCATCTGCAAAGGTGATTATGGACAAAATGACCGGCCGTTCACGCGGTTTCGGTTTTGTTGAAATGTCTAACGACGAAGAAGGTCGCAACGCGGTGTCTGCTCTGGATCAGAGTGACATCAAAGGTCGCAAAATCAACGTTAAAGAAGCTGAAGATCGTCCACAACGCACTGGCGGTGGTGATCGTCCGCAACGTAGCTTTGGTGGCGGTGACAGAGGCGGTAGCCGTGACGGTGGTTTCAAACCTCGTTTCAACCGCGACAACAATCGTGATTTCAATCGCGATAGTCGTTACTAAGAACAAGACAATCATTAAAAAACCC
>CALRZB010000015.1:0-20698 GCA_943372555.1 Chryseobacterium gleum
ACTTTGGAGACATTTGCTGTCGATTTGGAGCAAAAAGACGAGAAAGTGTACCGCAGTATTTTCGGAGCGGCGCCTTATCCTGAACAAAAAAGAAGGGGTTCAATTGGTGGTAGCGATAGATATAAAAGTTTAAAAGGCTATGAAAGCAGCGATGGAATCATCGAGACCAAGCGCCGCATTCAAAAACTCCAAAAAATGTTTGTCGAGCAAAGCAAGAGCTATCAAGATGTTTTTGCTCTAGCGCAAGCGCAAGATCAAATGTTGCAATCGATTCCTGCAATTCAACCTGTTTCCAATAAAGACTTGAAGCGTATTGCTTCTGGTTTCGGTATGCGCGTGCATCCGATTTATAAGATTGCAAAAATGCACACTGGATTGGACTTCAGTGCTGATATTGGAACGGAGATTTATGCCACAGGCGATGGAACGATTGAGGCCGTGGATAGTAAACTCAGCGGATATGGTCACCACGTGATTATTCAGCATGGCTATGGATTTGAATCGCTCTATGCTCACATGAGTAAAGTGATTGTTCGTCCCGGCGAAAAGGTGACCAGAGGTCAAGTAATCGGCTATGTGGGAAACACTGGAGCCTCGACTGGGCCTCACTTACACTATGAAGTTTTAAGAAATGGTGAGAAAGTTGACCCAGCTTTCTATTTTTACAGCGACATTACACCCGAACAATACGAAGATTTGTTGCAGCGCGCTGCGAATGCAAACCAAAGCTTCGACTAAAACCCTATTGCGAATGTTGACCAAAGTTCAGGACATCGAAAAACTATACTACTCTATTGGAGAAGTAGCAGATATGTTTGAAGTGAATGCATCATTGATTCGCTTTTGGGAAAAAGAATTTCCGCAATTACAACCAAGAAAAAATAGTCGAGGTAATCGAGTATATTCCAAAAAAGACTTGGAGCTTTTCAAAAAAATTCACCATCTCGTTAAAGAAAGAGGTTTCACTCTAGACGGCGCAAAGAACGCGCTTCGTGCAAAACGCAATGTCGAGGATCAAGAAGAAACTATTACTTCAAAATTACTTCGTATTCGCAATGAGCTGAAAGCTATTGGCAGTGTGCTGTAAGCTATTGGCTTTTGGCTTTTAGCTATAAGCTTTAAGTAGTAAGTAATAGGTAATAGGTAATCAGTCACTAGTCGTTGGTCACTGGTCACTGGTCACCGGTCGTCGGTCGTTGGTCGTTTGAACTTTCTTCGTGGTGCTTGTGTTCTCATTGAAACACTTGTGCTATGTCTGAAAAACGAATATTGGTTTGGTTTCGAAATGATCTAAGACTACACGATAATCCAGCGCTGCACAACGCCTTGAAGAAAGCCGATAAAATTGTGGCTGTCTATTGTTTTGATAAAAGATTGCTTTCAAAAAATTCTTTTAATTGGAATAGAACAGGAGATTTCAGATTGAAATTTTTGATCGAATCTGTTCATTCTTTACAAAAAAATATTTCCGCTCAAGGAGGGGAACTAATTTTAACAACAGGAAATCCTGAAGAAGAAATTGCACGTCTTGCTATTTTACATCAGGTGAGTTCGGTTTACTACAATAGCGAACCTTGTTCAGAAGAGAGAAGCATTGAACTTGCTCTAGAAAAGAAACTCAATGAGGCGCGCATCGACTGGAATAGCTATTGGAATAGCACGTTGGTAGATAAAGAAGATCTTCCTTTTTCAATAAAAAATCTTCCTAATGTATTTACAAAATATCGCCAACAAATAGAATTAGAATGCGAATTCAAATCACCAACGTCATTTGAATACGAAATAAAGACGATTGGGGAAAGTGAAATTACCATTGAAGAGCTGCGCAATATCAAGCCGTTTGATGAATGCTTTGATCAACGTTCAGTCATTCATTTTGTAGGAGGAGAAAACAGCGCATTGGCCAGATTAAACGAATTTATTTGGCAGACTAATGCGATTGCAACATACAAGGAAACCCGCAACGGATTAATCGGAAGAAATTATAGTTCTAAGCTCTCTCCTTGGCTAGCAGTTGGAGCAATTAGTCCTCGACTTATTGCCCAAGAAGTTTCTCGCTATGAAAATGAAGTTGTCAAAAATGAAAGCACATATTGGTTGATATTCGAATTATTGTGGCGCGATTTCTTTCGATTCACTGCATATAAAGCAGGAGTTGATTTATTCAAACTAAATGGCATAATGCGCAAACCAACAATTCAAAAATCGCGAGACATCGACACGTTAATGACATGGATAAATGGAGAAACAGGCGATGAATTTGTGGACGCGAATATGAGCGAATTGAAAATGAGCGGATGGATGAGCAATCGTGGTCGACAAAATGTAGCAAGCTATTTTGTGCATGATCTAAATATGGACTGGAGATTAGGTGCTGAGTATTTTGAACATCAACTAATAGATTATGATCCAGCAAGCAATTGGTGTAATTGGGCATATCTAGCCGGCGTAGGAAATGATCCAAGAGATGGTAGAAAATTCAACACACAGAAGCAAGCCAATGATTACGATAAGAATCATGAGTACCGGAGGATTTGGCTTTAGGCTGTTGGCTATTGGCTTTAGGTAGTTGGTGGTTGGTGGTAAGTAGTAGGTAGTAGTTTTGATGATTATATTTACCTCCCTAAAAAAGCCAAAAGCCAAAAGCCAACAACCCATGCTAAAAAAATTCCTGCTTCTGCTCCTTCCATTGAATTGCATTGCTCAAGTTCCTGAGATGATAATTCCGGAGTATAAGCATGGACAGGACACAGCGTTTTATGATGCGAAACTTTTGCTGTGTGATCGAGATGAGGCGTGTTATTTTTCACTCACATTTTACTACTTGGATAAAGACGTTTGGTCTCCAAAATATTCTTGGAGAAAACCTCGACGTGTTCTTGTCACCGACTGTCCTGCAGGTAATCCTGGTTATCCTGTGATGATGCATGGAACTTTTAAATGGACATCGAAAGATTATGAGACAATTTATGCCGAAGAGTATTTCAAAAATGGACACAACAGCGGTATCACAAAATTATATGATAAAAAGGGGAATTTGACGATGCAATTTGACTACGACAAACGTTTTCAAAATTATCAATGGTCATACTACCGCGAAGAGTTCAAAGACAATCAACTCTCCAAAGGAATTTACTGGTATTTTAATACAGAGAAATACGTTTGGGTTCCAGTGGAAGCCTTAACCAACGACCAGTGACCGACGACTGGTGACTGGTGACTGGTGACTGGTGAGAAATTACTGGTTACTGGTTACTGATTACTAGTTACTGATTGTGATTACTGTTTATTTTTACCGTCGTTTATTGTTTCAGCCTAGAGGCATGAAAAATTTACAACCCACAAATCACATGGTGCGATTTCTCGCATTGAAAAAGGTGAGTCTGTTTCAAAAAAGGATGCTCTAAAAGAACTTTCCAAATGGTGAAATCCATTAATTATAAAATAGTTTGGGATATAGACACTATTTTTCTACAGCCTGCACTTCCATGATATCACTCCTTCCGATTAAGTAATTGTTAAGTAATGGGCAGCAGAAAGGAGAAAAGCAGCTGTCATCTTATTTTCGCCTCGTGAATCAAGATAAGCCACCGACCTATTGGGTCTATATGTTGCGAACCTCCCAGCAACACCATGTTCAATTAACTTCCTTAATTGATCAAAAAGCGAGTATCCTTATTGCAAGTAGTTCAATCATTATTACCATTTCCTTTACGCACATTCAAACTGCTAAAGAATTTTATGGTTTTTGGCTACTGATGATAACGGCATTGCTTACGTTGATTACTTCGATTATTGTAATCGCTCCAATTTCTTTGAAAAAAAGAAAACAAGACACTCTTAAGGATCAGCAAAACACACTTTTCTTCGGTCACTTTACAACGCTAACCTTACAAGAATTCGAAGAAGAGATGCTCGACATTATGGATGATGCTGATAAAGTAAAACGCACAATGATCAAAGATGTCTATCAAATTGGAAAAGTCCTCGCAGATAGAAAATACCCCTATCTAAAAGCCAGCTCTTTAATCTTCATCCTTGGATTGATAATTTCCCTCACCTCCTTTGCCCTAGAGTATTTCGCTGCGAAATAATGGTAGTTTGGTAGGGTGGTAGTGTGGTAGTTTATGGTTAGCTTTTTTAAATCTCCCCTCTACCCTTTACCCTTTTAAATCTCTGTTGGACTCTGCTTAACTCTGTGGTCCAAAAAGAAATTTAGCCACAGAGATTTAGGAGAATAAAAGAGCTACACAGAGAAGAGTTTCTATTTTGTATCTAAGATTTCGATTAAATTGGGCACCTAATTTTAGAGACCAAACTACCAAACTACCAAACTACCAAACTACCGATAGTGACTCCTCTCATCTTCATCCTCAAACATCGATAGATAACTGTTGTAGCGACTTGAGGCGATGGTGCCTTCTTCTACTCCTTTTATGACTGCGCAGCCTGGTTCGTTGATGTGTTTGCAATTGTTGAATTTGCAATTGGGTAAGGCAGCGAAAAATTCTTTAAAATAATGATGAAGTTCATCTTTCGGAATATCAACTAGTCCGAAACCCTTGATACCCGGCGTATCTACGATATATCCACCAAAAGGCAATTCGTGCATTTCTGCAAATGTTGTAGTGTGCTGACCCTTATTGCTCGACTCAGAAATATCACCAATTCGAATATCTCCCTCCGGAATAAAATAATTTACAATAGATGATTTTCCTGTTCCAGAATGTCCACTCAACAGACAAACCTTCCCTGTCATCATAGCCTTCAATTCTTCCATTCCTTCTTCCGTAAAAACAGAGGTCTTCAAACACACATAACCAATACCACTATACGTATCAATTAATTCTTCTAACATAATACGCTCCTTCGGAGCTTCCATTGGAGAATCGTATTGATCGATCTTATTAAACACCAAAACCGTCTCCACACCATACGCCTCTGCGGTGATTAAGAAACGATCGATAAATCCTGGTGTTGTTTGAGGACGATTGGTTGTTACCACCAAAAATGCAATGTCAATATTGGAAGCCACAATCTGCGCTTCTTTCGAAAGATTAACTGATTTTCGAATAATATAATTTCGGCGCTCATCAATAGCATTGATGTTGCCGTTGGTTTCATTTTCAAGCGTAAATTCAACATGATCTCCTGCAGCAACAGGATTAGTAGTCGTCGAGCCTTTTAGACGAAATTTGCCTCTAATTTGACATTGATAGACCAATCCATCTTCGCCTTTCACCTCGTACCACTTACCCGTAGATTTTAGAACCAGTCCTTTCATAATAGTCAATTAAAGACTGAGCGTTCTGCCGCCATCCACTGGCACATTAATTCCATTGATATAAGAAGCTGCAGGTGAAGCCAAGAAAGCAATTACTGCCGCGATTTCATGCGGCTTGCCCAAACGCTTCATCGGAACTTCTGAAGACATTTCATGTTTTACATCACCTACTTCAACTCCCGTCTTCGTAGCTTTATTTTGCATGATCTGGTCTAAACGCCCAGTCTCCGTAGCGCCCGGCAATACATTGTTCACAGTAATATTAAACTGTCCCAATTCCATCGCAAGTGTTTTTGACCAACTTGCCACAGCACCGCGAATGGTATTGCTCACACCCAAATTCGGAAGCGGTTGCTTTACCGATGTGCTAATCACATTTATAATTCTACCATATCCTAAAGCTTTCATACCTGGAACTAAAGCTTGCGCCAAGATCTGATTATTGATCAAATGCGCATTAAACGCTACACGGAAAGCCTCGATATCAGAATCAATCGCAGGTCCCGGATTTGGACCACCTGTATTGTTCACTAGAATATTTGCAGAATGATGTTTTACAAAATCAGCAATTGCATCCTGCACTGATGATGTATGCGCAAAATCAGCGACTATATATCCATGCTCTTGTCCTTCTGGTGTTGGCAATTTAGCTACCTCTTCTTTCAACTTCTCAAGATTTCTTGCCATCAAAAAAACTGTTGAGCCCAATTGAGCCAACTCATGCGCAGCCGCATTTCCTATTCCTTGCGTCGAGCCGCAAACAACGGCTACTTTTCCTTTTAAACTCAGTTCCATAGCGCAAAGATGCGAAATAATAGACGACTTATTCATGCGGCTACATAAAGTGAAAATATTCAAGAATATGTGATTTCACCACAAATGGTTTCTACCGCTTATTTTCGCACTAGAAATGTTGCTAGAAAAAGAAATATCTTACCTAAAAGGCGTTGGTCCTCTTCGCGCAGAAACGCTGCGAAACGAGCTCCGTATTGCCACTTGGGGAGACCTTCTTATGCACTATCCTTTCCGATACATGGATCGTTCTCAAATTCTAAAAATTAGAGACATCCAATCTGATAGCACGGCGATTCAACTCATGGGAGTTATTACTTCTATGAAAGAAATTGGTGAAGCCCGCGCGAAAAGGCTCGTTGCAACATTCCGTGATGACTCAGGTGAGATGGAACTCGTTTGGTTCAAAGGAATACGATGGGCGAAAACTGCTATTCAACCAAACCAAACCTATATCGTTTACGGTAAACCAAACGCATTCAAAGGCCGCTATAACATTCCACACCCAGAATTGGAATTGATGGAGAATGCGCGCATCATCCAAGGCAGCGAACTCAAACCTGTTTACAGCACCACTGAGAAACTCACTGCGAAAGGACTCAATAGCAATGGCATTGCGAAGCTCACGAAACAACTTATTGAAGAATTAGCTGGAAGAATCGATGAGAATCTTCCGGAAGAAGTGCTTCAACGTTTTAAACTCATGCCCCGTGCTGAAGCCATTTCACAAATACACGTTCCCACAAATTCAAAACAACTCGAGGCCGCAAGACGACGCTTGAAATTTGAAGAACTCTTTTTTATTCAAATGCAATTGGTAAAACAAAAGCTGATGAATACAAAAGAAGAACGAGGTGTGGTGTTCCAAAAAGTGGGAGAACTTTTCACCACTTTCTACGATAAATACTTACCCTTCGAACTCACCGGTGCACAAAAACGAGTGATGAAAGAAGTACGTTTAGACGTGGCTCGAGGGCATCACATGAATCGACTTATTCAAGGTGATGTAGGCAGTGGAAAAACAATCGTAGCATTACTCAGTGCATTACTCGCAATGGATAATGGCTATCAAGTTTGTCTTATGGCTCCAACTGAAATCCTAGCACAGCAGCACTTTCAAGGCATTTCAGAATTATTGGGTCCAATGGGAATTGACGTGGTATTGCTTACTGGATCAACACCAAAATCAGTTCGAAAAAAAATACATGAGCGATTAATCAATGGCGATCTAAAATTCATCATTGGCACACATGCACTCATCGAACCCATAGTTCAATTTCAAAATCTTGGATTAGTAATCATCGATGAGCAACATCGTTTCGGTGTTGTACAACGCGCAGCACTTTGGAAAAAAGCAGAACTTCCACCACACATTCTTGTAATGACTGCAACGCCGATTCCGCGAACCCTTGCGATGACATTGTATGGTGATTTAGATATTAGTGTAATCGACGAATTACCTCCAGGAAGAAAACCAATTACTACGAGTCACAGCACCGACGCGAAGCGACCAACTGTTTTTCAGTTTATGGAAAACGAAATCGCAAAAGGGCGTCAGATCTATGTCGTGTATCCACTCATTGAAGAAAGTGAGATGATGGACTACAAAGATTTACAAGATGGATATGAATCATTGGCGCGAAGATTCCCGCTACCGCAATTCAAAATATCTGTAGTACACGGTCAGATGAAATCCGACGCGCGCAACTATGAAATGGAACAATTCGTTTCTGGCAAAACGCAAATCATGGTCGCGACCACTGTAATTGAAGTTGGGGTAAACGTACCCAATGCCTCAGTGATGGTTATAGAAAGCGCAGAGCGTTTTGGACTTTCACAGCTGCACCAATTGCGCGGCCGTGTAGGCCGTGGCGCCGATCAGAGTTATTGCGTTTTAATGACTGGTCATAAACTCAGCACCGATGCACGCACTCGACTCGAAACCATGGTGCGCACAACAGATGGTTTTGAAATCGCCGAAGTCGACTTACAACTCAGAGGTCCCGGCGACATCACAGGCACACAACAAAGTGGCTTGGTTAATCTACGAATAGCAGATCTCGCTCGAGATCAACAAATGTTGTCCGCCGCAAGAGAAATGGCCCTCGAAATCACCGATGAAGATCCTCATCTCCAGTCTCCAAAAAACCAAAGAATCGTTCAACACCTAAACAGCCTGAAAGCGAATAAGACGGAATGGGGGAAGATTAGTTAGTGTGCTAAGGTGCTAGAGTTAGAGCTTTAGAGGGGTAGAAAGTTAGTGGGGTAGTGGGGTTGAGAATTGAGAGGGTAGATTTTTTTCAAAAATTACTACTACATTTATTACACAATAAAAAGTCAACCATAATCAGGAAGGCACAACTAGTCACCAGTAACCGGTCACTAGTCACCAGTCGTTTGTCACTATCTTCGCTCCGTTTTCTCACAGGGGTGTCACGAAAAGCGTGACTGAGATTATACCCTTTCTTCGTTCAATCGAGGAGGAACCTGGGCTGGTAATGCTGCCAAGGGAAATTAGTTAGTTAAGCCTTACGCTTGCCCTTGGGTAAGGAATTGATTAACACTTAGTATAAATTAATAATGTTAAAAAGAACTGCCATCTCGGCAATCGCTGCTTGTGCTGCGCTCAGCTCATCAGCCCAATCGGATTCTATCTACACGAAGGATCTAAAGAAACCAGTGTCTATCACCTACATCGTACGCGCGATCGACACCACACCAATGACATTCTCCAACATCACGGCAGAGGATATCAAAAAAATCAACTACGGTCAAGATGTACCATTCCTCCTGCGGGACGTGCCGTCGCTTGTGTCCACCTCGGACGCAGGAACTGGTATAGGTTACACTGGACTCTGGATTCGAGGAAGCGATCCTTCGCGAATCAACGTCACCATCAACGACATTCCACTTAATGACCCCGAAAGTCAACAAGTATTCTGGGTCAACCTGCCCGACTTTGCCACTAGCACTAGCAATATTCAAGTGCAAAGAGGAATTGGTTCAAGTACAAATGGCGTTGCCTCTTTTGGAGGTTCCATTCGCATGGAAACCAAAACAACCCAATACACGCCATACGCCAACCTCTACAATGGCGCTGGCAGCTTCAATACAGTGCGCAATTCTGTCTCTTTTGGAACAGGAGTGCTCAACGAAAAATTCATGCTCGAAGGTCGACTTTCGCGCATTGCTTCCGATGGTTATATCGACCGAGCAAACGCTCGGTTACACTCCTTCTATTTAGCGTCCTCTTTTTTCACCAAAAAAGCCATAATAAAAGCAACAGTTTTTGGTGGAAATGAAAAAACATATCAATCTTGGTATGGCACTCCTGTATCGCGACTCATCAACAACACAGATTCAATGATGACCTTCGCGGCGAACAATGGATTGAATGAAGAACAAACAAATAACCTCTTGACTTCTGGTAGAACTTACAATTACTATACCTACCGTAATCAAGTAGATGACTACTCGCAAACCCACGCCCAACTGCACATTCAGGGACCATTTATTCCACGAGTAAATTTCACTGGAGCATTACACTACACCAAAGGCCGTGGTTATTTCGAAGAATTCAAATACGATCAAGACTACGAAAGCTACAACCTTCAAGCGCCTAATGAAAACACGCCAACAACGGATTTGGTAAGAAGACGCTGGCTCGACAATCACTTCTTCGGTGGACTATTTAATTTTAAATATGTAAAAAGCAAATTAGTTCTAGACTGGGGTGGCGCAGCGAATCAATATATCGGTGATCATTTTGGTGAAATAATCTGGTTGCAAAACGGAGGTTTCATCGACCTCGGCGACAAATACTACAAAGGCGAAAGTCTGAAAACGGACATGAATACTTTTGTAAAAGGAACCTATACAATTGAGAAACTTACTTTTTACGGAGACCTTCAAGTTCGCTATGTCGACTATTCTACAAGCGGCACCGACAATGATTTGCGTGCCTATAAAGTAGACACTGCAATGACATTCTTTAACCCAAAAGTGGGAATGCTTTATTTCAGAAATGATCAAAAAAGATTCTACGCTTCAGTTGCGATTGGCAACAAAGAACCAAATCGAAATGATTTTGTAGATGCAGCAGAAGGCAAAACACCGAAAGCAGAATCAATGACAGATGTGGAATTTGGATACATCTATCAAACTGAAAAACTGCGCTTCAATGCCAATGGATATTATATGAATTATAAAAATCAATTGGTACTTACAGGAGAACTCAATGATGTGGGAGCGCCTCTGAGAACCAATGTGGACAAGAGTTTCAGAAGAGGTGTAGAATTCGATATCGCTCATCAAATTTTCAAAAAATTAAGTTACGGTGCGAATCTTTCATTGAGTCAAAATAAAATTTCCTCATTCAATGAAGTGCTTTACGATTACACAGTAGACTTTGACGTGCTCAATATCGAACACAAAAACACCACCATTGCTTTCTCTCCTTCAATCATAGCTGGTGCTCGTATAGAGTGGAACTGCGTGAAGAATCTTTTTGTCACATTATATGGCAGACATGTAGGCAAACAATATCTCGACAATACAGAAAGTGAATACTTGACCATCGATCCTTACACCTTGTTTGATGCAGGAATTCGTTACGAGGTTCCGCTTAAAAACAGCAAGAAGATTAGTGTGAATGGAATGCTCAACAATGTATTGAACAAGCAATATTCTTCAAACGGATACACCTATAGTTACATCTACGGTTCGCGTGTAACAGAGAAATTCTATTACCCACAAGCGGGAAGATTCTTTTTAGTTTCTCTCAGCTTGGAGTTGTGATGTATCACTTTTACTGACAAGGTACACACCGGCGAATATTAGAGCGGTACAACCAGCTTTGGCCCAAGTAATATCGCCGGTGTAATCTTTGTCTAGCCAAATTGAAAATAGAAAAGAGAACACTCCAGCGAGTAGAGGTTGGAAATAAATATATGCGCTTGCAATCGCAGGAGTGAGTTTGCTAAGAGCCAAAATATTGAATAGATAGGTGAGGAAAGTGGTGAATACGATGACGTAGAAAACACTAAACCATTGCCACGCATTTAGATTCTCCCATGCCACAGTTCCCAAAGAATTAAAGCCGAAGGGGAGCACCACCAATAATCCTAAAGTAAACACCCAAGCGATCACCAATAGAGGATGATACTTCGTCATAAGAGGTTTTACTAGAGTTAGATAAAAAGCGTATGAAATAGAATTGATAAGGATATACATATCGCCTTGAACATTGACACCCGGCTGCTTGGTCATATTGCTTAACAGCAAAAGCGTAATCGCGCCGATTGCGCCGACGACGACACCCGTAATTTTCAATGCAGTAATTTTCGATTTGAGAAGAACAGCCGAAATCATCATCACAAGAATGGGATTACTTGTCATGATAATGGCGCTATTAATCGGCGAGGTAAGCGAGAGTCCGTTGAAGAAGAAGAGTTGATTTATCGCAACTCCAGTAAGTCCGCAGGCTATGAATCGAGGCCAATCTTGTTTGTCTGGAAATTGAAAATGGCGAAACGCTATCATCCAAAAAATCACCATAGCCCCCAAAACACGCAGGACAATAAAACTATTCGGCCCAATGGGGTCGGGCATTACAGTTTTGGCAATAATGTAGTTAGCTCCATAGATGAGCGCAACTGCACTAAGTGCAAAGTGGGCCTTAAGATTTGAATTCATCGACCAGATTTGGGAAGGCCAATGTACATTTCAGATTACATTGAAGCTTTGGCAGCAGCAACATTTTTGGGAGCGTTACCAACAAAGATTTTCCCATCATTGATAATAACAGGGCGCTTCAAGAAAGTGTACTCATCGAGGATAAACTTCTTATACTCAGCTTCTGAAAGGGACTTGTTGTTCAATCCAAGTTCCCTATATTTCAACGCACGGCGGCTGAAAAGTGCCTCATACGTACCTGCAAGAGTTTTCATTTCTTCCAATTGTGCAGGAGAGATCTTATGAGTTTTGATGTCTTGTTTTTCAAAACCCTTGGCCTTAGCGCCAAATTCATCAATAATTTGTTGGCACGTGCCACAATTAGCGAGATGATAGATTTTCTTCATGGGGATAGAGTATTTCACAAAGAAACACGCTAACAATCAAATTGTTCAGCCTTATTGTGAAAAAACCACGAAGTACGAGTATACCTCAGAAATTCGAAATCAGGAATCCGAAATTCGAAATCTCACCCCTCCCCAAGGAAGGACCTTATCTTCCCACAAACCTCATTCAACCCATCCTCAAAACTGTGGTTATTATCCACCACCAATTGACAAGATGATTTATACGGTTCTAAATATTGCTCCTCAGATGGGCGCACGTGATTGTGCCATTGATAACGCACCTGATGTTCTGGATATCCTCTTTCTTCAGCATCTCGTCTAATACGACGCTCCAATCTGCTCTCATGATGGGCATCCAAATAGATCATGTAATCCAAGTTATCTCGGATCTCATCATAATGAAAAACAAACAATCCCTCCATGATAATAACAGGAGCAGTGTGCACAAATACAGGCTTCGGAATCCATGCAGGATTATTGAAATTATATTCCATAATCTCAACACTCTTTCCTTCCGACAAATCAACCATATCTCGATAAAAATGCACGCGATCTATACTCGTCGGCATATCAAAATTGGTCACTCCATTATCATCCACGAGCTGCGCACTCTTTGGCAAATAATAATTATCCTGAGAAACCAATGCGATTTCTTTTGAATCAAACCTCTCGAGAATTGCTCTCAAAAAAGTAGTCTTTCCAGAGCCAGAACCCCCGGCAATACCTATCAGTAATTGTTTAACTTTCTTAACTTAGCATATTGTTTCTTTATTTCTTCTATCAAAATTCGATCGGAACTTTGCTCGTATTCAATAAGCAAAAGCGACCCTTTTCCAGCTTGCGAAACTAAAAGTAATTTCTCTTTGGCAAAAGAATTTGATTCTATTGCCACTACAGTGGTCACAATTCCCTTCTTAGCAGCCTTGGCCACGAGCTTCTCTATCACCTTCTGATCATCAATAGCAAAGGCACCATCGGTGATTACGATCAACTGATTATTGCCACCCTCTATGTAATTTTTCTTTATTAATTGAAAAGCTTTTTTAAATCCCTTTCCTCCAGAAGTCTTTCCTCCCGTCACAATACCATCCACCAATTCAATCATCTCCGACTTATGATCACCGCCAGTGGTGGGCAAAAGAACCTTTGCTTCGTTGGCGTAACTAATCATCGCTATCTCATCCACTGGTCGCAATATTTCTACCAATGAATTCAACGAATATTTCATCAACGATAATTTATCGCCGACACCCATACTTCCAGAAATATCGAGTAGAAAAACAATATTATTCGCAGAAAACTGATCGACAGAAAACGCGGAAGTATCCTTTTCAATCGGCTGTTCCACGATCTCAATCACCTCTTCAGGAACAATGATATTCGGCTTGTAATTCGGATCTTTTTCGAGATAAAAAATAAACTTCGAATTGGCATTATTGACATAACTCGTTTTGACCTGACTGATATAACCAGGTTTCTCCGCAATAAGATTATAGAAACCAATTTGAGCAGTGTGCGAAACCTTGCCTTCATTATTTGTTTTCACTTTCAAATGAAGATATCCATCTTCCTCAAGTTTCACGAAAGCCTCTTCAATTGGCTTTTTCGTTTCCTCGTCATATACTTCTACGATAAAGAAATTCTGAGCGCAACAGTCAGCGACTTTGGTATTAAAATCAGGACAAGGAGTGGTTCCATTTACATTGACATATTTCACATTCGCCTCAATGGGAAGCATAATAGGCTTGTCCATTGAAGCAAAATACAATTCGGCAACCTCCTTAAAATTGCCCTTTGATCTTGGATTAAATTTAATTCGAATTACTATTTGTTGTCCCGGCTCAATCTTCTTATCCGTCCACCTCACTTCGAACGAAGTACTAAAAGTAGAACGCAGCAGATAGTCGGTCTTGCTCCCCACATTCTCCACTATGATATCCACCACCGCCTCCGAATCGCGCGTGAATTCACCAAAATTTATCTTCTCCGGACTAATCCGAAGTTGAGCCGTAAAATCAGAAGAGCAAAGCAGGATAAAAAAAACAATCCCAATCAACCTAACCATACCGCAATGTTTTCGCTAATATACAACTCTTGGCTGTTGGCTTTAAGCTATAGGCTATAAGCTATTTAGTACGAAGACATAAGTACGAAAAGCACTACCAAACTATCAAACTACCACACTACCAAACTACCAAACTACCCAGCTTGCGATCATTCGCCAACCGCGGAATCTTATTCTGCCCTCCTAGCTTGCCTTGCGAACGCATGTAATTGGCGAAGCCGCCTTTGCTGACGTTGGTGATGACTAAGGTGCGGAGCACGCTGCCCGCTATTAAATCTTTGTAATATACATTCAACTCCGTCATGCGCTGGTCGATGTATAATTCTATTTCTGATAAATTACTCGGCACTTCATCCCACTCCACAAACCACTCATGATAAGGCAATCCCGAATCAGGGGAAACCTGCGGCGCGACGTGAAATTCATTTACTTTTAAATTAAATCTCTTCACGGCATCTGACATCGCTCTCTCTACTTCTTCCGCAATAACATGCTCACCAAACGCAGATGTGAAATGCTTGATACGGCCGGTAACGCGAATCTTCGGCGGATCCAATGAGGTGAACTTCACTGTATCGCCAATGCTATAGCCCCAAAGGCCCGCATTATTGCTCAATATCAATGCGTAATTTACGCCGATCTCGACATTCTCTATCGTATAACGAAGTGGATTTTCATTGAAATATTCATCCGCTTTTATAAACTCAAAGAATATTCCCGAATCTACATTCAGCAACAAGCCATCATCCTGCTGCGAATTCTGAAAGGCAATAAAGCCCTCACTTGCAGGATACAATTCTATTACATCTATGCGACCGCCAATTAATTCTTCAAAGCGCGCACGGTAGGGTTCGAAATTAACTCCACCATAAACGAATAAATCAAAGTTGGGAAATATCTCCCGAACGTTCGTTCGGTTTGCTTTCTTTAACAGCATTTCAAAATACATCTGAACCCAACTCGGAATGCCACTAATCAAACGCATATCTTCCTGCATCGTTTCATCCACAATCGCATTCACCTTGGTCTCCCAATCTTCAATACAATTGGTGGCGAAACTGGGCATTCTATTTTTTTGTAAATAAGCAGGAACGTGATTGGCAACAATACCGCTCAAACGCCCGAATGGGATGCCACTCGGCAATTTCTCCATGATAGGAGAACCCTGAAGAAATATCATTTTACCATCCACAAAAGCCGACTTCCCCGTCTCTGCTATGTAAGAAAACAAAGCGGTTCGCGCACTGCCAATATGATTAGGCAAACTCTCTTTAGTTAAAGGAATATACTTGGTCCCAGCAGTGGTGCCACTTGTCTTGCAAAAATAAAGAGGAAGCCCTTTCCACAACACATCCCTCTCTCCTTTCTTGATACGATCTATGTAAGGAATAAATTGCTCGTAATCTCTCACCGGAACGGCAGCACTAAAATCAGCGTACGTTTTCACATCCTTCAAATGATGATCCTTGTGAAATGCGGTAACTGAGGCTTGATCCAACAATTGCTGCATAACGGCCAATTGCGAAACAACCGGATTTTGATACGCTCGATAAAACTTCTTCATCGCCAAACCCGCTACGGGTCGACTTATTGCTGCCTTGATTCCCATTCTAATCCTTCACAAATATTTCTGTAACAACATCCTTCCCATCTATCATTTGAATAGAATAAACTCCTGCACTCAATGCAGATAAATCCAAACGCTGTTGAATCATTTCTCCCTTATTAATTCTACCTATCATCACCGCATGACCAGAAGCAGAATAAATTGACCATGTCAAATCATTTGCGCTTTGAGTAGCAGGTGAAATAGTAATGAAGTCATGAACAGGATTAGGATAAACAGACAATCCCATCAACTCCCCTGATTCATCAACACCAACCCATGGTCCGAAATTCAAACGCACAATCGGATAGCGCGACAAAGTATAATACTCCTCTACTTGCGGACCAATTTCTGGAAAACGAACAAACGATGTGAAATTATCTGCTCTGCCATTCATACCTACCACAAATTCATCACCCCCATTATCAGAAACAACGCACACATAATAAGCTTTGTTAATCGACAATTGATATGGAGTATTTAGTGTAAATGTTTTCAGCACCTCACCGTTAAACTCATTGATATCAGAAGCATTGATATCAAGAACACCAGAGAGTGCCACTGGTGTGAATGTCAATCCACCGTCAAACAATGCTTCATAAATCCTTACATACGCTGTGCTCGGTGTTGATGTACCCAATCCAACTGCAACAGAAACAGACACCGCTTCCATTCCCGTGGTAGTAACTTTCACCACACTACCCATCTCATAAGGTCTATCGTAGTAATTTGGATTGGTCAAATACACCGCGCTTACGGCTCCCTTGTCACGAGCCAAAACAACATCTGTAACTCTAAAGTAAAGTGTATCAATTGAGTTGTCGAATGACGCATCGGTTTCAGCTTGAGTCACTTCAAATACTATACGATACTTTCCAATATCTCCGGGCATTTGAAATGAACCAGCGCGGAGCTCCTGATCTGTTGCGGGGTACACTACAAAACCTTCGAGACTGCTAGTTTCAAAAAGTATAACGTCCGTTTCTTCATTTTCTACCTTCACATGCAAGCGCACATCCGTTTGTGCAATGGCGCCATTGTTAAATGCGTATCCACTAAATTTCAAAAGTGGAGGCATCTCATCAGGGTATTGTCCATATTCCAACTCTTCATATCCCGTCAGATGTTCTGGAGCAAATAAATCATAATTTCCATAAGCCATTGTTTTCAAATCCATATCATTTGCATCCAATTGCAATACCTCTACATCATCAATCATCCAGAAATAATAACGCCCTTCAAAGACAAAACGCAATCTCACATTTGATTGTCCTGCAGCGCCATTTCCCAGAGGGATACGCACATTTTCATCCAAAGAAGTTTCGCCACCTGATACCAAATCACTTTCATAAATGATAGTCCACGCTTCGTTATTGACGCTCATCTCAACACGCGTAGTTCCCTCAAACTTTTTGTAGTACTGATGAAAATTCAAACCTACATACGTGTATGAACTTAAATCAAAAGAGGGTGTAGTAAGTGTTGCATAGTGCGGACCTGGCGCTAAGCCTGTTCCGAAATATTCTGGCGCACATGGATTCACTTCATTGTCCCAATAATTGCTATCGAAAATCATAAACCCATTCGTCCAAGTCGGCGATTGAATAGGTGCTCCTGCGCCATTCGACGTGCAAGAACCTCTGGATCCAATTTCATTGTTCGGTGCTGTATTGTCACCACGGTATTCCCAATTGGCAATACCTCCATCTTCGGTCGCTATCCATGAGCCCGGCAATCCTTCCGAAAAATCCTCTCCCCAAATTAAAGTCTCACGATTGCTCGACTGCGCAGATCGACTAATATCTACAATCACTCCACTGGAGCCTTGCGTGAAACCGACAACACCAAAAAATAGGGCTGCGGTCATTAGAACAATTGATTTCATATATCAAATATAGCAATGAGAGACCGAATTTGTCAAAGCTTCCAACGAATTCCGCACATCACGCGAAACCCTTGATTGGCCATGTATACATAAGTGGGATCAAAGGTCAACCCAAATGGATTGCCCTCAGTACGCAAAACATTTCCAGCAGAATCAAATTCTACCTGCTTATCAAAAGGATCATTGGACCTAGAAATAAGAAAAGGTTGGTTCTTCCAAGGCAGTTGATTCAATAGATTTTTAAATGAAATATAAAACTCCATTATGCCAGAATTTTTATAGGTTACCTGTAGATTCTGAACACTTGTCCAAGGGGAAACAGGCGAACGTGGATCATTCGGTCCAAGAACCGGCAATCGCATCGGACCAATCACATTGCCCGTATAATCTACACTCCATTTTTTATCAAAAAAACTGCGACTCAAGCCCCATGTTCCCATAAATCGTTCAGTCAACATCGGTCGTTCTACCAAACCAATAGAATGAATCGACACATTCTGAAAAGTGCAACCAGTGGACAAATCCCATGGTCCCACTGCACCAAGCCAATTCACGCTTATTCCACGACACAACGAGTACCCTTTCAAATTTGAAAAAACAATATTGTCTGGATCTGAGTCATAATCGCCAATAATTTGATTGCTGAAATGGGTGTAAAAAAGTGAGATGTCAAACGTCGAACGGAATGACTTTTCAAAATTTGATTTAATGATGTAGTTCACATTGATATTACACGATTGCTCGGGTTTCAAATCTTCAGTGATAATCACTTTGCGTGCACCTGTTAATGCCGCATGTTCTTCTGCAAAAACATTTACATTTCGAAAGCCCGTTCCACCATTGACGCGCAAAATACTCCTCGGCGAAATCTTCCATTTATAACCCATACGTGGCGTTGGTATCACGCCATGACTGCTACTCCAATCAATACGAAAACCAAAAAATAATTTATGGGCTTTATTCACTTCTAATTCATCTTGCACAAACACTCCCGGAAGTAAAATAGATGAGGCTTTCACAGTAGCTACAGTATTGTCGTCATAATATGTTTGACGCACAGCAGCACCAACCAATAGATCATGCTTACCTACTTTTTTATCCCAAGTCAATTGCGCAAAAAAGATCTGTTGAATTGCATCAAAAGCCACTATGCCGTAGCGACTATCTTGTGCGTGATTCGACATAGAAACAGACAACATAAATTTTTCAATAGTTGGAAATTCATACATTCCGATCAACTCTATTCTTCTGGTATAAATACTTTCACCATAAATAGAATCCCCTCCTCTAAACTCCTTGTTCCAATTCATTTCACCGCCCCATCTATCTTCAAAATTATAGCGTGCAGCAAGTTGAAAAAGCTTCTCCGATTTTCTCTTGAGATTATATTTTTGAAAAATAGAAAAGCGCTTTTGCAAGGTTACATCCGTGAAATTATCATTGTTCATGTCAACCGGATTATCATACCAATAAGCACTAGCGCCCGTGAGGACAGAAAACTTCTTTCCTATTCGAGATACATTTCCAATATCCAATGAAAATTCTTTCCATGTTGAAAAAGAAAAATCAGTACTCCACTTTGGGGCATTTTCTACTTTCTTGGTAATGACGTTTATCAAGCCTCCCACCGCTTCACTGCCATACAAAGCCGAGGCAGGACCTTTCACAATTTCCACTCGTTCAATCAATGAATTAGGAATTCCTGATAGTCCATATACCGAAGACAAACTGCCGACAATCGGCATTCCATCAATCAGAATCATCGTGTACGGACCTTCAAGTCCATTGATATGAATATCCCCAGTATTGCAGATATTGCAATTGACTTGAGGTCTAACGCCGTTTACATTTTGCAATGCATCAAAAATGGAAGGCGTTGGATTTTTTAGAAAATAAGAAGAATGATAAACTTCGACAGGCACCGTGCAATCCAATCTGCTGACAGGTTTCATTGTCGCCGAAATCACTATTTCATTCAAATTATCATTACTCAGACTATCCCCTACTTGAGAAAACCCTTGCAACAAAATGCTAGAGAGAGCGATAATGAGTAAATAATTTTTCACCTTATCAAAATAATTAGGGCACAAAGATAATTATAGTTAGGCTACCCTAACTTTTTATCTTTGGTAAGAATCATTACATTTGTACAATGCTATCTATTTCAGAAGAAAATTATTTGAAAGCTTTGATCCATCTCACCATGGAGAAAGGCATACCAGATGCGGGAACTAACGAGTTGGCAACCTTCCTCAATGTGAAGCCAGCTACGGTGAATGAGATGCTCAAGAAGCTTAAAGAAAAAAAGTTTATCGACCACAAGAAGTACGGTCGAATAACGGTAACCGCCTCTGGGAAAAAGTTGGCTTTGGAAGTAATTCGCAAGCACAGATTATGGGAAACCTTTCTTTTCGAAAAGCTTCATTTTACCTGGGACGAAGTGCATGAAGTAGCGGAACAATTGGAGCATATCAAGAGCAAAAAACTCATCGATCAACTCGATCGTTTTTTGGGATTCCCTTCCGTAGATCCGCACGGAGAGCTCATTCCCAATGCTAAGGGAGAATTTAAAATAAAGGCAAAAATGACATTGAGCGAAGGTAGCATTGGACATCGATATACTGTAATCGGTGTCAAGGACGACTCCTCATCTTTCTTGCAATATGTCGATAAAGTAGGATGCACAATGGGAGCGAAAATCAAGCTCATTTCGCATCAAAGTTTTGACGACACTCTAGAAATTGAAATAAAAAAATTGAGGTTATTGGTGAGTTCCAAATTTGCAGAAAACATATACGTAGAAGCCAGTGCGTTAAACTAATTTCATTTTCGATAAAAGTAATTTCGGAATTAAATAAGCGATAAGACAAACGCCGATTGCTACGCCAAAAATCTCTGGCGCGAAGATTTCAATCGCAATTACAGCTGCCGTGATGGGCGATTTCATCACAGCACCAAACATGGCAACGAATCCCATGGCTGCCAT
>CALRZB010000016.1:0-19789 GCA_943372555.1 Chryseobacterium gleum
TCGATTATCTGAAACCAGATGAGAATAAATCAAAGGAAGATTATTTTGAATTCGTAAAAGCTGTTGGAAGAACTTTCCTAAAGGCCTACAGGCCCATAGTGGAGGCCAATAAAGGCATGACGTATACAGAACAGAATAAGAAGTGGCAATTGATTCGAAGAGGGCGTTATGTTGAATTTAATCTGGTTTACGATCGAGGCACGCGTTTCGGATTAGAAACAGGTGGAAGGATTGAATCGATTCTAATGAGTTTACCGGAACATGCTTCATGGGTGTATAATTACGTTCCTGAGCCGGGGAGTGAGGAGGAGAAGACTCAAAGGGCCCTTCGGGCCATGGATGAGGGATGAGCCCTTCGGGCATGGATGATGGAAATTTCTGATTCCGAATTTCTAATTCCTGAAATAATATCTCAGAAATCCGGAATCCGGAATCCGAAATCAAAAAATTCCATCAACCATGAGCGAAGCTCAAAGTCTGTTGTCGACTACAGATACTCCTGGGTATTTCGCAGCGTTGAATTTGAAATCTGTGTCAGGGAATTCTGTATTGGTTTTGAAGTTTTTTACCTTGTAAGAAATCTCAGCGTTTTCGCGAGTTTTAACCACAATTTTAGAAACTTCCATCTTTCCTTTGTCGATATACATTACAATGGTGTGGTAAGGTTTGTTTTTTGGGTTAATCGGGTACATGTGAATTTCATAGCATGCAACACCATCGACAGTTGCGTTGGCATTTTTCATTTCATGCTTGAAGTCTTTTTCCCAAATAGTAAACATTTCAGAAGGATCAAAAGCGCCGTCTTTAACGTCTACTAGATTATCGATTGTACAAGAATTTGCTTTTTTATCATAGCTCCAAACTGTTACACCATCAGATATAACAACGTATTGAGGAAGATTGAGGTAGTATTTCTGACCTTTGATTTTGATAGAACCCTCTTGTTTTTGGTTCACATTCGCCTTAGCGTCTTTCAAAGTTGAGGTAAAATCAGCAGAGATTGTTTTCCAAGTTTTTGCTTTAACAGAAAGCTTGTCAAGAATGTCTTTAGAGGTCTGCGCCGATGAATTAACTGATAAGAGCGCTAGTGCTACGATCAGTAATAGTGAAAACTTTTTCATTTGTTTTGATTCTTTCGCTGCCCGTTTTCAATAACTGTTCCAAAAAATGAAACGCAATGAAAAAGAACCACCGCGATGTTAATTTCGGGGCAAAGATAGTTTGATAGTTTGATAGTTTGGTAGTTTGGGGAGTTTGATAGTTCTGTAATAGTTTACCCCACGACCCCACGACCCCACTATCTCATCGAGTCCAGATGGCGCTGAAGGGTGATTTCGTCTGGGATGAGGACTTTACGTGCTTTACTGCCTTCGAATGGGCCGATTATTCCCGCAGCTTCCAATTGATCAACCAAACGGCCTGCACGATTGTAGCCTAACTTCAATTTGCGCTGAAGCAGTGAGGCAGAACCTTGCTGGGTCATTACCACAATTTTGGCAGCTTCTTCAAATAGACTGTCTCTGTCTTCTTCTGAGAATGACAGTTCTGTGTTTCCTGATTCATCAGGCACTTCAGGCAGTAATAGCGCGCTTGGATAGCCCTGTTGGCTTCCAATAAAGTCGGTGATTTCTTCTACTTCTGGAGTGTCGACAAAACCGCATTGAATACGAATGAGGTCGTTTCCAGTTGAGAAAAGCATATCCCCGCGGCCGATGAGCTGGTCTGCTCCGCCTGCATCAAGAATGGTGCGTGAGTCAATTTTTGAGGTCACGCGGAAGGCAATACGTGCTGGGAAGTTGGCCTTGATGGTACCAGTAATAATGTTGACAGATGGACGCTGGGTTGCAATAATGAGGTGGATACCAATTGCTCGGGCAAGCTGGGCTAGACGGGCGATAGGGGTTTCAACTTCGCGTCCCGCTGTCATAATAAGGTCGGCAAACTCGTCGACTACCAATACTATATAAGGCAGATAACGGTGACCGTTTTCTGGATTAAGTTTTCGGCTTATGAATTTAGCGTTGTACTCTTTAATATTTCTGCACAGAGCGGTTTTTAAGAGCTCATATCGGTCGTCCATCTCAATGCAAAGTGAATTGAGCGTTCGTACTACTTTGCTCGTATCTGTGATGATTGCTTCATCTGTATCGGGCAGTTTTGCCAAAAAGTGTCTTTCAATTTTATTGAATAAAGTCAACTCGACTTTCTTTGGATCGACAAGTACAAATTTGATTTGAGATGGATGCTTTTTGTACAGCAATGAAACCAAAATCGCGTTCAATCCGACTGATTTACCTTGACCAGTCGCACCTGCCATAAGCAAGTGAGGCATTTTGGCAAGATCGGCTACGAAGTTTTCGTTTGAAATAGTTTTACCTAAAACAACGGGCAACTCCATATCGTTGTTTTGGAATTTTTCACTGGCGATAAGAGATCGCATTGAAACGATATCGGGGCGTGAATTTGGAACTTCAATACCTATTGTTCCTTTCCCTGGAATTGGAGCGATGATACGAATGCCAAGTGCTGCAAGGCTAAGCGCGATATCATCCTCTAGGTTTTTAATTTTGGAAATACGAACGCCTGGTGCAGGAACGATTTCATAAAGCGTTACTGTAGGTCCAACAGTAGCCTTGATTTTATCAATCTCAATTTTATAATGATTGAGCGTCTCAACAATTTTATTTTTATTCGCCTCAAGTTCCTCTTTGTTGATTTGAGGTACTCCTGAACCGTGATTTTTTAGCAATTCAATGGAAGGAGGTTCATAGCGACTGAGATCGAGTTTCGGATCATAGGGACCGAATTCTTGAAGTTTATTTCCAAGTTCATCATCACTTAATTCCTCTTCGATTTTCGGCATTTCCACTTCCATATCGGAGATGGGCGCATTTAGTTCAAAGTTGGGTTTTGGAGCGTTCTCAATATTTACAGGCGGCATTTCGATTTCGAAATCATTGCTTGGCTCCATTTCCGGAGAAAAAGCGAGAATAGGAGTTGGGGCAGCAGCTGGAATTATAGGAGCAATGTCAAGTTCAAGACTTGAGTTTTGTTCTGCAACAATTGGATTTATTGCCACTTCAGGCGTTGGAGTGGCTGTCTTTACTTCGAATGAAATTTCTTCAACGTGATTAACTGGAACGGCTGGTTCGCGTGTTATTAGAAATGGCTCGGGACCCTCGAGTTCTACTTCATCTTTTGTTATTTCCTGCATTATTGGCGCAGGACGGTCTGCACGGATACTATTTGTTACCGGCGTTATTACCGTTTTTTTTTCAGCCCTAAAGAAATCTTCTTCTTCTTGAATTTCGTTTTCGTCTTCTTCTTCAGCCTCTTCGTCCTCTTCAATAATTTCCTCTACCTCGGGAGTTTCAGGAGCTTCTGGTTTGGGTCGTTTCATCCATTCAGAGAAGCTTTCCCACCATGATTCTACTTTGTGATTGTGATTGAAAATGAGGTATGCGCCTAGAACAAAAATGAGGAGCATTAATGTTCCAAACCAACCTAGTGTGAATGTGGTCCATTCAGTAGCGAAGTGACCATATCCACCAACGAATCTATCGTTGCAAGAAATCTCTATTTTTCTGTCAAAACCATCAACGCGGTGGTGAAAGAAAAATCCTATCGCTAGGGGGAAATACAATGCTCCAAGAACAGATAGTCTAAGGCTTTTGTAAAATGGTAGAATTTCTTTATTCAAAGCGACTTTAACACCCCAAAGAAACACAACGAATGAAAGGAAGAATGCGCCTACGCCAAGATAGTTAAACATGAAGAAATGAGCAATGTGAGCGCCCATTTTCCCCATCCAATTGCTATATGGCTCATGGTCTGAGAAGTCAGCTACATCTGTATTTCCAGTAATTAGGTATTGATCATGAGTTCCTGTAAATAGGTAGGATAGGCAGGCAAGAAAAAGAAAGCAGCCAAAAAGTATCAGGAAGATACCGCTGATTTTTTTTACGCGAGGATCTTGCATGAAAGCCCAAAAGCCAGAAGAAGATTTTGAAGACTTTGACTTCGCGTTCTTTTTCGTTATTGGAGTGGGAGTTTCCTCGTCTTCCTGAGAGTTATTTTTAATGGTATTTTTGGCCACAATACTGCACAATAAGGCGCTAACAAAAGTATAAGTCGAAAGGGCCCTAACGAGACAACGGCAGATGTATTATCAACAACTGACTACTAACTACTAACGACTGGTGACTAGTGACTAGTGACCGACGACTAGTGACTGGTGACTGGTGACTGGTGACTGAAGACTAGTTACTAATTACTTACTACTTACTACTTACTACCTCACTACCTCACTACCTCACTACCCCGCTACCCCACGACCCCACGACCTCACTACCCCACTAACCTCGTCGCTTCTCTTGCTGTTAGTCCTGAGAATTTATGGGCATTGACGGTTTGGAGGACGAAGTTTGCGTCGGTTTTGGAGTATTGACGTAGCGCCCATCCCATGGCTTTTTTATGAAAGAATTCTTTAGAGTTGATGTGCGTGAGGATTGCGGCCAAGAGCAGATCTGTATCAGTTTTTTCTTTGTAAAAGAGTTGGAAAATCATGGCTGTTCTGTTCATCCACATATTAGGATGATTGATGAATCGCATGATTTCTGATTCTTTTTGTTCAGGGAATTGGGTCATGTATTTGCCCACGAGATGTGCTGCAATAAAATCAACGCTGTCCCACCAGCTATGATGCAGAATCATGAATTCGAAGAGTTCGAGTGATTCTTTTTTCAAATAAAGTTTCTTTTTGAAGGCGAATTCCATGGCGAAGTAATGGAGTTCGCGTTCTTGTTCTTTCCAAAGCAATTTTATAAATGCTTCTGAATCAATCTCATTGTTTGAGATTAGTTCTTTCATAAGGTCTTTGATTAAGGCGGCACGAATCGGTTTTTTTAGTCCATAAAATGGAAAAAGTCCTTTCATATAAGCCTCCATGCCTTTTGCAATTGTGGGATTGGCGGCATTTGCGTAAACTTCCTTAACTTTGCGAACTGCTTGAGTATGATTCATGGGGCGAAAATACTCAGTTGGCAGAGGTCGTTTTGCAGTGTTTTGTGTTAAATGTATTTTTTTTTAACATGAGATGTTGTAAAACCCAAAAGAAGTATTACATTTGCCCCCCATTTACAAGAAGTTATGGCTAAGAAAGGCAACAGAGTACAAGTGATTATGGAATGCACTGAACACAAAGATTCAGGTAAACCCGGCACAAGCCGTTATATCACAACCAAAAACAGAAAGAACACCCCTGAAAGAATGGAGATTAAGAAATTTAATCCTATTCTTAAGCGTGTAACTGTACATAAAGAAATCAAATAATACTAAAGCACCATGGCAAAGAAGGTAGTTGCATCGTTGCAAACCGGTGGTGGAAAGAACCACACTAAAGTTATCAAAATGATTAAGTCTCCTAAATCAGGTGCTTATTCATTCAAAGAAGAAATCGTACACAACGACAAAATCGCTGAGTTCTTCGCTGCTAAATAAGCGTTATCTCAGATGAAATAATATCTTTGAAGGGCTTTTCCGGTAGGGAAAGCCCTTTTTGTATGTCTATCTTTGCCAACGTTAGTAGGAATTAGGAAATATGAATTTTTTCAAAAGACTATTCTCTTCGGAGAAAAAAGAGAGCCTTAATCAAGGATTGGAGAAAACTAGAACAGGTTTTTTCTCAAAATTGGCGAAGGTCATTGCCGGCAAAAGCCGCGTCGATGAGGAGGTGCTTGATAACCTCGAAGAACTGCTCATCAGTTCGGATGTGGGGGTAGAAACAACAATTAAGATCATCAAGAAAATTGAGGAGCGTGTAGCCCGTGACAAGTTTATGGGCACCGAAGAACTTAATTCAATTCTTAAAGAAGAAATCTCTGGACTGCTCTCTTCGCATGAAGGTGAGGAAAGCGAAGACGTTTTTATTCCGAAAAAGGATGGCCCATATGTCATTATGGTGGTGGGAGTGAATGGCGTGGGCAAAACAACGACAATCGGAAAACTAGCACACCAATTAAAAGGTCAAGGAAAGAAAGTGATGTTGGGTGCTGCAGATACGTTTAGAGCTGCCGCTGTAGATCAATTGAAAATATGGAGTGAGCGCGCTGGCGTTCCAATCGTTTCTCAAGGAATGGGGGCAGATCCTGCTTCTGTAGCGTTTGATACTTTACAAAGTGCGGTTGCTCAAGGTTGTGATGTGGTATTAATTGATACTGCTGGTCGTTTGCATAATAAAGTCGGACTCATGAATGAGTTGACTAAAATCAAGCGCGTGATGCAAAAAGTTGTTCCAGACGCTCCACACGAAGTGCTTTTAGTGCTTGATGGTTCAACTGGACAAAATGCTTTCGAACAAGCTAAGCAGTTTACTGCGGCAACAGATGTGAATGCATTGGCAATAACAAAAATTGATGGAACAGCGAAGGGGGGTGTTGTAATCGGGATATCAGACCAGTTTAGCATTCCTGTAAAATATATTGGTGTAGGTGAAAAAATCGGTGACCTACAAGTGTTCAACCGTTTTGAATTTGTAGACTCTTTATTTAGTCAAGGAAATAGCGCTTCATAATATGCGTACAAAAACTCTCAAAAAAAACAAGGTGAATGTTGTCACGCTTGGATGTGCTAAAAACATATTCGATAGTGAAGTGATGATGGCTCAATTGAAAGCGAATTCGTTTGACGTGGAGCACGAATCAGAAGAACAGGATTCAGAAATCGTAATTATTAATACGTGCGGTTTTATTGATAATGCCAAAGAGGAGTCGATCAATACGATTCTTGCTTGGGCGAAAGAGAAGGAAAAGGGCAACGTTTCAAAATTATTTGTCACTGGTTGCTTGAGCGAACGCTACAAGCCTGAATTGGAAAAAGACATTCCAGAGGTTGATGCGTATTTTGGAACGAGAGAATTACCTCGTTTGCTCAAAACATTAAAAGCAGATTACAAGCATGAACTAGTGGGTGAGCGTTTGCTTACTACTCCCGCGCATTATGCTTATTTTAAAATATCAGAAGGTTGCGATCGTCCTTGCTCTTTCTGCGCCATCCCTTTGATGCGTGGAAAGCACGTAAGCACACCGATGGAAAGCTTGGTGACTTCTGCCAAGAATTTGGTGAAAAACGGAACGAAGGAATTAATTCTTATAGCTCAAGATTTGACCTTTTATGGTTTGGATATTTATAAAGACAGAAAGCTTGCAGATCTTTTGAAGAATCTTTCGGATATCGAAGGACTTGATTGGATTCGTCTTCAATATGCTTATCCATCTGGATTTCCGATGGACGTGCTTGAGGTGATGAATGAGCGCGATAATATTTGTAAGTATCTGGATATGCCTTTGCAGCATGCTTCATCAAGTATGTTGAAAGCAATGCGCAGAGGAATTACAAGAGAAAAGACAACTGAATTAATTCATACCATTCGCGAAAAAGTACCAGGCATTGCGATGCGTACAACTTTGATTACTGGTTATCCTGGAGAGACTGTGGATGATTTTAATCAGATGCAAGAGTGGGTTCAAGAAATGCGTTTTGATCGATTGGGAGTGTTCACTTATTCTCATGAAGAAAATACGCATGCTTACAATGTTCCAGATGATGTTCCACAGCGCACTAAAACGAAACGCGCGAATGCCATTATGGAAATTCAATCTGAAATTAGTTTGGAATTGAATGAAGAGAAAGTGGGTAAAGAGTATAAAGTTCTTATCGATAGGGCAGAGGGTGATCATTTCATTGGACGCACGGAGTTTGATTCTCCTGAAGTGGATAATGAGGTCTTGATCGACAAAACTGATACTTATGTGCGCATTGGTGATTTTGTGAATGTGAAGATCAATAGCGCTGAACATTATGATTTATTTGGAAGTGTTGTTGAATAAGCACTATATCACTTAACTAAATAATTAACGAGTATGAATTTTACAATTGGTGCGCGCATAACACATCCACAATTTGGCGAAGGTGTGGTGTTTGGTATTGATGATTACAAGTACCGAATTTTTTTCAAGGAGCATGGCGAGAAGGAATTGGGTAAAGCTTTTGATGGATATTCTCTATTGGAAGCTGGGCCGGTTGTAGCAGCTGCAGTTGAATTAGAAGATGTTGTTTCAGCTGTGAAGAATGTTTTCGATATGTATTATGATGCGGCAGATGTGGTAGAGTTGGGTGATAAGTGGGAGGGAGGAATGATGTTTCTTCAGCCAGCAGATCGTTCTCTGAAGCCAAAGGAAATTCCAGTCGAGAATTTCTTTCATAAGATTGTCATGTTGCGTGATCGTTTGCGTGTGATGGAGCAGAAAGTCAATGCTCATACTAAGATGTCGGATTCTGAAAAAGTAGAATTGCAACAATACATTACTAGAATTTACGGATCGTTGACTACTTTCAATGTTCTATTTAAAAGTAAAAACGATTGGTTTGTAGGAGATAGTAGTAAAAGAGAAGAAGATTAATTGATGTCAGAGTTTTCTAAAAATAATTTGCCCGTAATGGAAACCTTCTACACCGTTCAAGGTGAAGGCTTCTATACTGGCACGCCCGCTTATTTTATTCGCCTTGGCGGATGTGATGTTGGTTGTGTTTGGTGCGATGTAAAGGATAGTTGGGACGCAAGTGCTCATCCTTTAAAATCGGTTGTGGATTTGGCTGAAGCTGTAAAATCATCAGGTGCTCCTATAGCTGTCATTACGGGCGGAGAGCCATCGTTATATGATTTGAGTGCGTTGACTTTTGAATTAAAGCAAAGAGGTATTCGCACCCATATCGAAACTTCGGGAACCAATGATTTGACTGGAGAATGGGATTGGGTTACTTTTTCTCCTAAGAAATTCAAATCACCAGTACACAGTATTTACGCTACCGCAGATGAATTGAAGGTGATAGTTTTTAATAAAACAGACTTAGAGTGGGGTGCTGAGCATGCGACGAAGTGTGCTGAGAAGACTGCGCTTTATTTTCAAGCAGAATGGGATCGCAAGGAGATGTCATATCCAATGATTATGGAATACATCACTACTAATCCTAAATGGAAAATTTCGGTTCAAACCCACAAGTATTTAGGAGTCGACTAACGGAAGCTTACCAGTCTTTAGCTTCTTTCTTTCTTACAATTGTAAATACACGCGAAACATTGAATCCAAAATGGATGTCACCTTGTTTCCACATTCCCACATTCTCTGTGATGAACCCAGGTTCAGTCATAGAAGTTGAATTGGTGAAGTGAAGTTGAAATACGTGTCCACCAGTTTCAATGTCAACACCAACGGAGAGAGAGTTAGTGTATTCGTCACTAAGTTGATTGGGGAGAACGTAGAAGTACTCTGCGTTGATGGAAAGACGTTGGTTGAGCTTGTAGCGACCTAAGCCACCGATAGCGTATACATCGTTTTTGTCCTCTTTAGTTGGCACCATGTTGCGGTGAACCATTGTAGGACTTAACTGCAATGAAAGATTATTATTGAATTTTCGACCAATGATAATTTGGTGTGCATAGAAAAGTCGAGAGGAGAAGAAATTTTCTCTTTCTGGCTCAGCCCATTTGATTGAATTACATACTATGGTTGAAAATACAGAAAGTGTGATTGGCATATTTTTTTTGCCTGAACTTTGTCTGAGAACTTTGTATTTGATAAAGGAATCAAAAGCTTTATTGTAGCTCGAGCGACCGAAACCGACCATTAATCGGTCAGTAATGCCATATTCTAGTCCAAGACGCATGGTAGCGCCATCAAGTCCAAATAATTCGTAGGCTCCGGTATTTACAAATCCGAATCTATGTGAAATTCTGAAATCGAGCACTCCGCCTGCGACGTTTTCTACGGTATGTCCGTTGATATTTCGCGTTGATTTGAAAGTGGCAGAAGTGTAATTGATTTCTTCATCTTCTCCGAGAAGGGATAGTAGATCCATTTCGGTGCTATCGGTTTGGGCGATAAGCGAAGAAGACAAAATCAGGGCTGCAGCGAGCAACCCTGATTTGAATGTTTTTTCGAATGAGAATTTCATAATTCGGATTTACCGGAATTTATTTCTTAAGTTCTTCCAATGTGGCGTCAACTGTTACATCGATTTTTGAAGCGATGTTGTCACGCACTGTATTTGGAATTACGACTTTATAATCTTCAGGAACAACTTGGAATTTCGAAGTAGCAGTGATCTTGCCACCAGCAACTTTAATTGTCACGTTGATTGTGATTTTTTTAGTCACACCGTGCATGGTCATATCGCCTGTAACAGTTGAATTGTAAGAACCGTCTTTCTTGAAGTTTACAGCGGCGATATTATCAATTTTTCCTTTGAACGAAGCTTTTGGATACGTGTCACTTTCCATGTAATTTTCATTGAAGTGTTCTTGCATCAGAGCTTTTTCAAACTCAAAAGATTTGATTAGTAAAGAAAATTCAACTGCACCAGAAGCTGCATCTACGATAACAGTAGCTTTATTGTTGTCCGCTTTTATGTCTTCCATTTTAGTATCAGAGAAGAAATTTACGTGGCCAGTGCGTGAGAAGTATTTTTGAGCGAATGTGCTAGTTGATGCAAGAAGCACGATAGCGATAAGAGTGAGTATCTTTTTCATTTTATGTAAAATTTTGTGTGTTGTTTTATGAGGAAACGCAAGTCAACTATTGGACCAAAACACATTGACGAAGTTCAACATCCATATTAAATCCTGCGCATATACCTTTCAGTTCGATATTGTCACCAATTTTTTTAGTGATTGGTTGGTCTATTGCAAAAGTGCAACTAATAACCCCCATGATATCCTGGGTTTCGAGAAGCAAAGTGGTAACGCTGTCAATTTTTACATCAGTAATTTTGCCAGAAACTTGAATTACTTTGTCGCCTTTATATTTGTTCCAAGCTGTAGTTTCGTCGGTGGTGAATTCGCTCATTAGTGAATCTGCAGAAAGGGTGGCAACAGGCTTTTCGTCTTCGGCCGTTTTCTTTTGTTTGTTCCAAAGGTAGTATGCATAGATTCCGCCGCCTGCAGCGAGAACTAACAATAGGATTAGAATTTTCTTTTTCATTTTCAATTAATTTTCTGGGTAGCCGTTAGCAATCCATGTTTCAATCAGTGTGATGCTGCATGAGTTCAATTTTGGGCTGTTTTTGGGCATTGGACTGCATCCTTCCCAGCGTATGGAGCACATGACGTCGCCGTTGACTATTTCATTTTTCAAATTCACATATCCTTCGAGTATAATTCCAGCGCTGCCTGAAGCTTGCTCGTGACATCCGCCGAAACAGTTGTTCGCAATGATTGCTTCAATACCGCCAGTATATGTAGCTGTTAAAGTGGTGTCGCAACCAGTTCCGCTGTACAAATATTCTTCATTGTCGTAGTAGCAAGAGTGCAATGAGATTGCGATTCCTAGGACGATTGTTGAAAGAAATAATATTCTGATTTTCATAAATTCAATTAATTATTCGGTGCCCCAGCATCAATCCACGCTTGAACTTGATCAATTTTACATTGTACAAGTGAGCTGCTATTGTAGGGCATAGCAATATAGTTATTTGTTCCAAGCAATGAACTCATCAAGCTTCCATCAAGTGCGGCTGCGCTAATGTCGGTATAAGTTATCAATGCTACACCACCATCAGGATTTGATCCGCTATGACAGCCTGTGCAGTAGTTGTCAATCATTGGAAGAATAGTTGCTGAGAAGGTAAATGCCGTTGGGTCGCAATCGGGAGTGCAAGAGTTGTTGAGAGCTCCTTGAGAGATCCAGAGGGCTATCATATCTTTTTGATCTTGGGTGAAAGGACCTCCGGCATCTATTGGCGGCATCAAGTCATTACCAGTTTCGTAGAGTACATCCATTATTTCACTGTTATTGGGATTTCCGGCATCTACGATTTGCATGATATGCGAATAATCGTAAAGTCGTAGGTCTTCTTCATGCGTAATTGCATCATGGCAATTAGGCTGAGCGCAGCCTGAAACCAGAAGAGGTAAGATTGATTGAGCGAAGTAAACAGAATCTGGATCGCAAGGGTCAGGATTTCCTCCGCCTCCGCCATTTCCAGTATTGTCAACAAGGATTTCATCTGGGTGGTGCTGGCAAGCAACTAGAAAACTAGTGATTGCAATAAAGGCGAAAATTAGTTTTTTCATGACCTACACGTTTTGTTGTACAAATATCTCTAAATAGGGGCGCTTTATTTTACTCTACACGCTGAACGGGAGAATATAACCGCTTAATGTTGTAAATGGGTAAATTCAAGTGTCTCGCTAGTTGTTTTTGCACCAATAAAATACTTAATACGATGGAGATTTATGATTTTGGTTTCCTGCAATACATCAAGGGAGTTAGCATAAACCTCTTTGTTCAGAATCATTAATTCTTTAGATACATTTATACCAAATGAGGAGACAAGACGAGAGTAGTCATCATGGTGAAGTTTCGATTCCATTGTCAGGTAATATTGGTTTACCTAGCAAATTTGCATCCTTTTGGATGGTATAAACAAATGGAAGTTCTCGAATGAGTGATTTCGGGAGTTGAATGGGCAGATTATCCTTCTCCCAGCCAATCTTTAAAGAGAGGAGATTTCTCGGTACTCACTATTACTTCATCGCCTTTAAACGGCGGATTTAAGTCGAGTTGTACACGGGATTTTGAAACCACATGCATGTGACCCACAGACTTAATGTTGACAATGAACTGTCTGTTTATTCTAAAAAATTTGGCAGGATCTAATTCTTTTTCCAAGTGTTCTAGACTTTTGTCAAAAGGATATTCTTTTCCAGCGAAAGTGACCAGGAAAACAGCTTTATGTGTTGTGTAGATATAAGCAATTTCATCGGAGGTTACCGTGCGAATTTGCTCGCCATATCTTATTAAATAGCGTTTTTCGTATTTTTTCTCTTCAGCTAGAATTGCTGCAGCCAGTTTGGTGTAATCGATTGTACCAATGGCATTTTCTGGAGTGGTCGTAGCGCCAACTTTTTCTAAAGCTCTTTCAAGATCTGCTTTTTTTAGTGGCTTCAATAAATAGTCGACTGCATTAACTTGAAAAGCTTCGAGTGCATGCTCGTTATAAGCTGTTATAAAAACTACTGGACATGTGGGTTTCCATGTTTTGAAAATATCAAAACATATTCCGTCCGCCAATTGAATATCGGTGAAAATAATATCCGGAGAACTATTGTTTTCAAGCCAGTTTAGACTTCCTTCGACAGTGTCGGAATCGCCAAGAATTTCAATATTAGCACCAGATTCGGCTATAAGATTTTTAAGTCTTTCTAATGCTGCTGGTTCATCCTCGATTAAGAATGCTTTCATAATCAAATAGTAATTGAATTAGTCTGAAGGTTGGTTCAAAGGTAAAAGAACTTCGAAACGATTTTCATTTTTTACTACAAGAACTTCTTTTTTAAACAAAATGAGATAGCGATGCACGATGTTGTTTAATCCAACTCCTGTGCTAGGTTCTTTTTGTGTTTTTTCTTGCAATGTGTTTGAAACAATCAAGAAGTTATCGCTAACGTAAAGCTCTATTGTAAGGGGTTTTAATCGCGAAATGATGTTGTGCTTGATGGCGTTTTCTACTAGCAATTGAATGGTCATTGGAGGAATTAATGAATCCATCAATCCGTCCGGAATGGTGCGAATAACAATTAAGTTATCACCAAATCTTTGCTTTTGAAGAAATAAATATCTGTCTGCAAGTTCCAACTCTTCTTTTAAAGTGATTACTTCTTTTTCTCGCTGTTCTAAAATTATTCTGAAATAGTCAGATAGTTGTTCAACGTAGTCAATCGCTTGGTCTTTGTCTTTTGCAATTGTGGAAATGAGTGTATTAAACGAGTTAAATAGGAAGTGCGGATTTATTTGGTTTCGCAACGTTTCAAACTGTCCTTTGAGTCTTTCTCGTTGAAGCAGAGCATTTTTGTGCAACTGTTTTTCTCGGGCTCTAAGAATGAAAAATACTGTAGCAAATACCACTAACAAAATAAGAGATATGAACCACCATTTTTGCCAAAATGGACGTTCAATAGTAAATACATAGATTGTTTCATTCGCCTCATTGAAATCGTCATTGGCTGATGCTTGCACAATGAATTTGTATGTTCCTGGATCTAACCTTGAGAATACTATTTGATTATCACGGGTTACGGCCCAATTGGAGTCGTATCCTTCTAGTTTGTATCTAAAACGCACTTTGTCTGGTTGCTTGTACCAAAGCCCTGTTACTTGAAAAGTGAAGTGATTTTGCTCGTAGGAGAATTCGTGAATTGTGGTGTCGATACTTTGAAGTTGCACTAATATATCTTCGATTCTTACTAGAGGTTGATGACGTGTGTTTTGATCATTTTGAACGAATCGAATGAGTGTTGGCTCAAGTCCAACCCAAATATTTCCGTCAAAATCTTTAGTAGATACGTTGAGGTAATTGGATGAAAGTGTTTCTTCGGAGGATACGAATTCAAACGAGGGTGAATCTCCGCGAACAATTGCAAAGCCTGATGAAGTGAAGACAAAAATATTTCCTTTGTCATCATTTTCGATGGCTAATAAATTGGGTTTTTCACCATCGCTGATTAAATCCCTTTTTTCAATGTGATCGTCTTTAAAACATTGAAGCTGTTGGTCAGAAGTTAGAAACCAAATATATCCGTTGCTGTCTTGTTTTATAGATAAAATGTTATCGGCTACAAGCGGGAATTGATCTTTGAGTGCAATGTATTGGCCAGAAGTGTTTCTATAGATTGGACCGTCTCCATCAGATCCAAACCAAACTCTACCTTGCTTGTCTTTGAAAACACTATAGACGTAAGTACTCAGTTTGGAATCTTCAGGAAGGTTCCAGAATACCCATTCTTTTGATATTCTCTCGAGCACACAAACTCCGCCAAGAGTGGCAATCCAAAGTTTTGTACCGTCTGCAGTTATCGATAGAACGTTGTTGTTTAGCAAGCCGTCCTTTTCGGTGAAGTACTTTATTTTTTTCGTTTTGAGATCGATTCTTCCAAGACCTGCACCGTACATTCCAAACCAAATGGCACTGTCATTTCCTTCAGTAATACAGATGATTTCGTTTGAGGATTTTTTTGGAGCTGGCAAATACTTAATCAACTTTTGTTGATTGCTGAAAAGGTAATCATGACTGAAAAGTCCTTCTGGAGTGGAGAACCAGAGGTTGTTGTTTCTGTCAGAGGCAATCGCTCTTATGTTTTGAAGATTTAAATCTTCATGAGAATTCAGATACAAGAATCGTGAATCAGAAACCAGCAGTGAATTGGATTTATTACAAACAATCAGATTTCCTTCTTGATCGTAAAGTCCGTCCATAAAGGGGTTTCGAGAATTGAATGGCCCGTTTTCGGATAGCGATGATTGCACGAACTGATTGTCTTTTGCGCTTCCAGTGAAGATGAAATGGTCTTCAGTAAAGCAGAATATTTCATTCTTTGTTGGAATGATTTTTACGATACTTCCTTTAAGAATATTATTGAATTCATCGAATTGAATGACTTGCTTTTGTTCAGGATTCCACTTGCACATTGCGCCGTTTTGAGCGCCGATATAAACGGTGCCATTCTCATCGAGAGCAAGCGATGTGATAAGGTTATCGCAAAGTCCATTTTCAATAGTGAAAAGTTTGAAGTCTGTTGCATCTTCGCAATTATCCCACTGCACAAGTCCTACGTCTGTGGCTGCGCAAATTCTGTTTTTTGTAGAAACAATAGCATGGATAATATTGTCAGGTAGTCCAATCTGATTGTCTATTCGATCGAGATTGTTTTTTTCTCCAAATAGAATTCCTGAACTCGCGGTTGCAATCCAGATTTTTCCTTTTGAATCAATTGTTAGAGAAGTGATCTCATCGTCTACTGTAATAAACGATTCGGCAATGGTGGGTTTGAGCAAATCAATCACCACTAAAATTCCTTTTTTTGTTCCAGCAAGTAGGATATTATCTTTTACAAAAAGCGCAGTGATGTCGTTGTCGACGGTAACGGGAAGATTAGTTTGTGTAAGGCCTGTTCCATTGAATCTTCTGAGACCTCTATTTGTACCTAACCAAATGAAACCATATTTATCTTGGATTAATCGTTGAATTCTTATCTCATCGATTTTCTTTGCTACTTGTAGTGATTTGAAGTATGGCTGTTGCGCTTGTGTTGTCGCGCAAAATGCAATAAGTAGAAGCAGTAGTAGGTATTTCTTCAATGATTTATTGCTTTGGTTTAATTGTGCCTCGAATGGTAACGAAGATGATCTCAGCAATTTTTTGATTGACGATTCGCGGAACACTAATTCCGAAATCTTCTAAGAGTACATTGAAGTCTGCACTTAGGGTATAATTGTTTCCCGATTTGACAAGTGTCACGGAAATTATTCGTTCCTGCTTTACTCCGTGTATTTCTAATTGGCCTTTACTGCGAATGGTTTGGGTAGCTTTTGTTGGGTCAAACTTGTCTATTAGTTTTCCAGTAAAAGTGGATTTCTTATAGATATCAGACTCTAGATAGTTTTCGTTGAAATGTTCTTTTTGAAGATCACTGTTGAATCCTTTGAAAGAGTTGATTTCAACACTAAGGGCAAAGGTGTTTTGCGTAATATTTACTATTCCCTTTGCTTGATTTGAAGTGGCAGTAATATTTTCGAGAAGTGCTTTCGATTCAAATTTAATCACACCTCCGTTCATTTCAAACAAAGACTGCGCGTGAGAAACAAAGACAAATGAAAAGAAAACTCCAAAAAAGAACATCCGAAGAACACTCTCCGAAAATGTCTTTCTTATTGGTGTAAATCCTTTCATTATTTCAATCTTCAAATCTCCCCTTTACCCTCTCAAATCTCAAATCTCAAATCTCCCCTCACCCCTTTACCCTCTCCCCTCTACCCTTTAAATATCCCAAGTGATTTTTACTACTTCAGAAGTGGGGTGTGACTGACATGCGAGTATATAACCGTTTTTTAAGTCCTTATCAGTTAGAGCATAGTTGGCAGTCATTTCTACTGTACCTTCTAAAAGCTTTGCTTTGCAAGAGGTACAAATTCCTCCTCTGCAAGAGTAGGGCGCATCCACGCCGTGATCTATAGCAGTATTTAGGATTGACTCACCATCACGTGTAAGTTCGAATGATGTTTCTGTTTTGTCGATTATAGTGGTAATTTTTGCCACTCCTGAAAATGTATTGCTCATAAAACCTGAGAATATGATTTATTTTTCTTTTAAAATTTCTACAACCTCTGATTGATACGTTGGATTAAGCCAATCTTGTTCACCAAGAGTTTTATCTACAATTTCACCATCCGCATTTATGAAGTAGGTGGCAGGAATAGAGTAGATGCCCATTCCTTTTAAAGACTCAACACGACGAACACTTGCATTTCCTTCACATTGCATAATGACACGATGAAGTTTGCTTGCCTCGTCATCTGTTACGAGAACTACGTTATAAGGCTCCCCTGCTGTTTTAGCATATTCAATTAAATGAGGTAGCTCATTCATACAAGGTCCACACCAACTTGCATAGAAATGCACAATGGTTGGACCTTTTACTAGGGAAGAAAGCATAGCATATTCTCCATTGAGATCAGTCACTTTTACTTCTTCGAATGCAATGTTCTGAGCTCTGCCGTATCGCGACCAAAAGAATAGTCCAATGGAAGCGAGAATGATAATGAGGATAATTGTTGATCTTTTCATGATGATTATTTACCCATTGTTGGGATTGAGTTCTGAAACTCTTCTTCTGTCTTTATAGTATATCCTGCAGGAATTTCAAACATAGAATCGGCAACCGTTTCTTTAGAAATCGCAGAAATAGTAAATTGCATTTTCATCCCTTCCATATCCATTGTGAATTCCATTACCATACCTGGTATATCAGAATTCGATTGTGGATTTGATAGGCCAGTTGTGTACCACAATTCAACTGTCATTGCAGGCTCGCCTTCTTCAATTGGCATGGTATAAATTCCTTTTGTGCATTTGTATCCTGCGATTGTTTTAGTTTCAGAAGTCGCTTTGAATGTGCCGCCTTCTGCTTCAAAACCAAAAGACCCAGAAGCTGTATTTTCATCGAGGGGCTGTTTGATAGCAGTTTTTTGTCCCATCATATCCATCAATACAATAGATTCTTTTTTTATCGTATCGCTAATGACGGTGGTGTTGCCCATCATGCTTTTCAATTCCACACGAGATTTTTCTTTTTTGGAATAGATTATCATGTCTTGCGTCATCATATCCTCCATTCCTTTCATTTCGTCTGGAACGGAAATGGCAACCATTTTTGCTGCAATCTTTCCATCAAAACCTTGTGAGAAGGATGTGATTGAAATGATAGTCGCAACTAGCGCTAGGATAAAATTTTTGATATTCATTTTATTGTATTTTATTTCACTTAAAAGTTCAATAACTCTGCCATCTTCGATTGCACTTTTTCTGCATTTGGGAGCATAGCAGCTTCTAATGTACTATTTAATGGAATTGCTGGTAAATTTTCTGAGCCAATAATCATCACTGGTGCGTCTAGGTGCTTGAAGCAGATTTCAGAAATTCGACCTGCTAGGGCTTGAGCAAAGCTGTTTTGAGGAGCTTCTTCTGTTACCACTAGGCAACGATTACATTTTTTCACGGCTTCAAAAATTCCTTCTTCATCGATTGGAACAAGTGTACGCAAATCGATTATTTCTACTTGTCCTGGGAATGCTTCTGCAGCTGCTTTGCTCCAGTAAACGCCCATTCCATAAGTAATCACGGCAATTTTTTCATCTGAGCTTGTAGCGCTCATGACAACACGTGATTTTCCAAAAGGAATAACATAGTCCTCATCGGGCTCTATGGAGCGTGCGTCTTCTGTGCCTTTTACTTTACTCCAATATAAACCTTTGTGCTCGAGCATGACCACAGGATTTGGATCGTGGAAAGCTGCTTTCATTAGGCCTTTCAAATCTGCTCCTGTTGAAGGGTAAGCGATTTTTATTCCTCTGATATTACACAATACACTTTCTACACTGCTACTGTGATAAGGTCCGCCGCTGCCGTATGCGCCAATTGGAACGCGAATGATAGAACTCACATTCCATTTTCCATTGCTCAAGAAATAGCTTCTTGCTGCTTCGGTAAATAATTGGTTGAGGCCTGGCCAGATATAATCCGCAAATTGAACTTCTACTATTGGCTTTAAGCCTGCAGCGCTCATACCTACGGTACTTCCGATAATAAATGCTTCTTGGATAGGAGTGTTGAAAACGCGCTCATCGCCGAATTTCTCAGCTAACGTTGCCGCCTCGCGGAATACGCCACCGAGTCTGCGACCAACGTCTTGTCCATAAAGCAATGCTTCTGGGTGCTTTGCTAATATTTCTTGGACTGCAAACAATGCACAATCCACCATTACCGTGGCTTGCTTTCCTGCTGGTTCTCTTTCTCCTTTTTCTTCCGTGATAGGAGTAGGAGCGTATGCAAAATTGAAAAGATCAGAGGGACGAGGGTCTTCTGCTTCTAGCGCTCGCGCATAATCTGCTTCTACAGCTTGGCGCGCTTCAGCAGTGATTTCATCAAGTGAAGCCTCAGCGAAACCGAGATTATTTAATTGCTTTTTGAATTTCGGAAATGGATCTCTTTTTTGAGCCGCTTCCAAATCATCGCGATACCACTCACGGCGAACACCAGATGTATGGTGACCGAGCAATGGCACTTTGCAATGAATTAACCAAGGACGACGGTGCATGCGTACGTCTTCGATTACTTCTTGAATGGTGTTATAACAATTGATGAAATCTGTTCCATCAAGTGATTTTACTTTCATTCCAGG
>CALRZB010000017.1:0-19246 GCA_943372555.1 Chryseobacterium gleum
AGCCACTGAAAGTGGATAGCAAACTAAACCCAATGATGTGATTTTGATTGGTAAAAAGCAAACTCAAAAGTGCTGCGCACCCCCCAAGAAAAAGGGAAGAAAAGTATGCCTCTTGCTTTGTCATTTCGTTATGAAATAGACAGCGAGTCCTACGGCTGAGCCGATCATGCCACTGCTAAATGCAGTGATAATTTTGCGAGTGCGGGCTGGAGGCTCATAACCATCAGCATAAATATCATTGTATTTGTAGTTCTTATTACTCATTGTACTCTCGCGTATCTTCACCTTGCCAAGTAGCTGTACAACTGTATAAACTATTGGTGGACCGACTGCGGTGAAGTATCCATCTTTTCCAAGAAAAGCAATAGTGGCGCACGAAACAAATCCGATGATTGCAATATGTCTAGCTTTGAAATTATTCCGTGAATCTGCTTGTCCAGCCAAGAAAGCACGCATTTCGCTTGCATTATAAATATCACCGAAAGTTGTGTCTTGGGCGTAAACAATCACTTCGACACTGTCTGATTTGGTATAGCTAAAAACCTCACCTCGATTGGATGTAAGTTGCTTAATCTTTCCGCTGCGTTTGGCTACATCATAGACAACCACAAAACCGGTATCCGCAACTATTCTGCACTCCATTTCTTTTCCATTCATCAAAAGAATTTTATCTTGAGCTAAGGTCTGGGAAACGGATAAAAGAAGAAAACTAATTAGAAAAAGGCAAACACGCATAGGTTTTGTATTGGTTTCCAAACCTACGAAAAAAGCCGCAATTCTTTCTATCGCACAGGCATTGCGAGTGCGGCAACAGAAACGCGAATCTTTTTATTGTTTGTTAATGCAAGGACACATGATTCTATTGTCGCTCCGGTCGTTATTACGTCATCTACTAATAAAATGTGATTTGAAGTATTCAGTTCATTTTCATTGATATCGAAAATATCACTAACGTTTTGCCATCGTTCAACGCGAGATTTTTTAGTTTGTGTATCGGTATAATGCTTTCGTTTAAGTGCTGTTTTAGTTGTTGGAACATCCATGCTTTCGCTTACACCAGAGGCGATTTCATAGCTTTGATTGTAACCGCGTAGCTGTTCCTTTTTAGGATGTAGGGGAACAGGAATAATCAAATCAACTGATTTCCATTCATCTATTTTTTTGAGTTCTTGACCGAAAAGTATTCCTAGTAATTGCCCAATTTCTTTATTGCCTTCATACTTCAGTTCATGCACTAGACGATGCGTAAGTCCTTTTCTCGACATTCTAAGAAACGCTGTAGCCATTTCCACATCAGCTCTTCCCCAGAACAAACGTTCGAGTTTGTTTTCCCTTAATTGATGTATTGAGGCACGTGGTAGCATCATTATGCAATGCAGGCACAATGCATTTTCAAAATGATGAAGTTGATTTTGACACCCTGCACAATAGCGCGGAAAGAATAGTTCAAAAATGTCGTTGTGAATACGTCGCATGAATTTCAGTTTGTTCATGCAAATCGAAGAAGAATAATTCGAATAACCTATTCAGGTTTATGCAGAGCCTTTCATTTTGGATACAGCCTTCGTTGTGGAGTATCCATCTGTTAATGGAATCACTTTTACATCCCCACCATTTGCTCGAACTTCTTTCGACCCCACCATAAATGTTTTAGATGATTCATCTGTTTCATCAGGATCATAGTCACCGCCTTTAACGAGAATATCAGGTTGCAATGCGGTAATAAGTTCTAGGGGTGTGTCCTGACCAAAAATGATTGTAGCTGCCACACTTCGAAGTCCAGCGACTACACGCGCTCTTGCTAGTTCATCGTGAATCGGACGCTCAGGACCTTTGTTTAATCTGCGAACGGAATTGTCGTCGTTGATTCCTACTATTAGTTTATCACCAAGTTTTGCTGAAGCTTCTAAATAGTCGACATGGCCAACATGCAGAATGTCAAATACACCATTAGTGAAAATGACCTTATCACCATTTGATTTCCAAATAGCGATTTGCTTTTTAAGTTCTTCAATGGTTTGATACACCATGATTATACTGCTTTAGGAGCGGGCTTGATTTTCTTTGATGTGATGATAAAGAATCCAATAGCACCAACAGCAAGTTCGATAATTGTTTTACCTACCCAAGATATCCAGGCAAATGTTAAGCCTACAGCTCCTGAGTAGCCTAACACTTCGAATCCGATTTTTGACATGAAGTGATAGGCGCCAATTCCACCTTGTGTTGGTATCAACATACCAAGGCTGCCGGCGACCATAAAGAATAAAGTATCTGCCAAGCTCATGTGTTCTGTGATTGGCAATGCGTACATCATACATTGACTCATTAGCAGCCAGCAGGTCCAAATACCTAGGGAAAGAATGATGAACAGGAACTTTTGACGCAAAAGAAAAATGGAACGAATTCCTTTTCCTATTCCAATAAGGAAATCAGCAATTTTTTTGATGAATTTTACATGACTAAGTCTTTTCAGGGCGAATGATAATACTACGATTCCAGTAATGCCAAGGAAAGCCATAATTGCTAGTGTCTGTCCTTTGCCGCCAGGGATTAGTTCAAATAAACTTCCTAATGCGTCGGCGTGTATAAGGCTTGTCAGAAAAATAACTAAGATTAAAATCAATACATCCACGACACGCTCTAGGATGACAGTACCCACTAGTTTGTCTACAGGAATGTGTTCGGCACGATTTAAAAGTCCACAACGGGCGATTTCACCACTTCGTGGAATGAGGTTATTCATGCAATATCCAAAAGCCACAGCATGAATATTGGTCCAATTGTCGGCTTTGTATCCCATGGGTTCTAGGATAATGTTCCATCTCAAACCGCGAAGAATCATCGCCAAGTAGCTGATGCACATTGAGATTGCAATCCAGCCCCATTTGGCATCTGAAAGTGAGTCGGTTATTTGTTTTGTGTCAACATCCTTGGATGCAAACCAAAGTAGTCCAATGCCTATGGCAAGGAAGATTGCGTATTTGAGGATGTTTTTCATCTTGTTATTTAAAGCCTGTTAGTTGCAGTATTCGGGAAAACAACCCAAGGCTTGAATGTTTTTGCTTCTTCGAAATCCAAAGACGCGTATGAACAAACAATCACAATATCACCGACAGCAACGCGACGAGCTGCAGGTCCATTAAGACATACGACGCCACTTTCTCTTTCACCTGTGATGATATATGTTTCAAAGCGTTCACCGTTGTTGCAATTCAACACGGTTACTTTTTCACCTTCAATCATATTAGCTGCTTCCATGAGCAACGGATCTAGTGTGATGCTTCCGATATAATTTAGATCTGCTTCGGTCACCGTGACACGATGGATCTTTGATTTCAAAACTTCTATATGCATGGCGGCGCAAATATAGTTATTTGATTCCGCGTAGACGTATTCGTTAACTTTGAGGCATGGCGCAAAAAAGGTTAACTGAGCTTTTGGGGATCAAACACCCCATAATTGTGGCTCCTATGTTTCTAATTTCGAATGTTGAAATGGTGGTCGCCGCTATCGAAGGGGGCGCCACTGCTGCGTTTCCTGCGCTGAATTATCGTACAGATGATGAATTAAGGTCGGCTATTGTCGAAATAAAACGTCGAACTTCTGGTCCTTTTGGTGTCAATCTTATCGTGAATAAATCAAACCCTAGATTGCAGGGACAGCTTGATATTGTAGTAGAAATGGGTGTGTCTTTTGTCATCACCTCCTTGGGTAGTCCGCAATTGGTCATTGAAAAATGCCGCCCAAAAGGAATCAAGGTTTTTTGCGATGTGGTGAATGTGGAATATGCAAAAAAAGTGGAATCATTAGGTGCGGATGCTGTCATAGCCGTTACGAATAAGGCCGGCGGCCACTGTGGTCCTCAGTCGCCTGAGAAGCTTATACCTGAGTTGGTTGCTGCTTGTTTAATTCCAGTAATTAATGCAGGAGGAATTGCAACGAGGCAACATATAGAGGAGTCTTTATCTATGGGCGCATCTGGGGTATCAGTTGGAACCATTTTCTTAGCATCAAAAGAGGCCGATATTTCAGATGATTATAGAAAAGCATTGATTGATTATGGGGCAAAGGACATTGTGCTTACAACGAAAATGTCAGGTTCACATTTGACGGTAATCAATACACCATATGTTCAATCCATAGGGACTAAAGCAACGTTTTTGGAAAAGCTTGGTCGTAATAAATTCTTTAAGAAATATGCTAAGTTGCTGATCATGGTAAAAGGAATGAAAGCCATAGAGAGGGCCACAAAAAAAGCGACATACAAAACAGTTTGGTGTGCCGGTCCAGCAATCGAGTACATTCATTCCATTCGCCCACTAAAGGAGATTCTAAAGGACTTGACCGAGTGATTTCTTATTTTTGATTTCTTATTGTTTATTTGAAATGAGGAATTAGGAATCCGAAATCATTTGGGTTCACTTGCGTTCATTTGTTTTAACTTTTCTGGAATCCGAAATCATTTGGTTTGCAGCACCTCATTTTGTCCACTTTATGGAAATTGATTCTATAAAATGGAAAACAACCAAGATTTTGTGTGTGGGGAGCTACTGATATTCAGTTATATATGTCTAGATTTGTTCGTTGGCATAACCTTAGATACAACAAAAATAAGTAACTAATGAAAATGAGTCAAAGTAACAATAAAGTTTTTGTCGTTGATGACGACCAGTTCACCTTAAACTGGTACGCACAGTATATTGGAAACTTGGGCGATTATGATGTTACCAGTTTCGACAATTCTCTCGCTTGTCTAAACAATCTCACCCAAGAGCCTCATGTTATTTTCCTTGATCATAGAATGGACAGTCTTTCAGGTTTGGAAGTATTGAAAAAAATTAAGCGTTTTAATCCAAATATTTATGTTGTCTTTATTTCAGGACAAGAAGATATTCAAGTTGCGGTAAATGCATTGAAACTAGGTGCTTTCGATTACATTATCAAAGGGGAAGGTGATTTGCAAAAAATTGCTGACGTTTTGAAACGTATTTCGGATATTCAAAAATTACTTCAAAATCGCTCGGGTAGTTTCTTAAGCGGCATCTAGTGTCTGTTGTAATAGAATGACATACTCTCAAGGGAGGAAAAAGTCCAGATTCTGGAATTTTTCAATCAAATTGTTTTAAATCAGAGAAAAACATTTACCTTGAGGACTTAAAATTATGTATGTCCGGCTACAAAATTTTTATTGTTGATGATGATCCGTGGTATGGTGAAATCTTGGAATATCACCTCTCCTTGAATCCAGACTATTCTATTACCCGATTCACAAATGGTAAGAGTTGTCTGGATAATTTGTATGTAAATCCTGATTTCATTACAGTCGATTATTCACTTCCTGACATGACTGGGGCTCAGTTGTTTACACAGATAAAAAATGTCCAGGCCAATATTCCTGTTGTGGTTATTAGTAGCCAAGAGGATATTACAGTTGCTGTTAATCTACTTAAACAAGGCGTGTATGATTATCTTCTAAAGGATGATAACACCAAGGACTTGTTGTGGAATACAATTATCCAGTCTCGCGAAACTCAAAAATTGCGAAAGGAAGTGGAGGTTCTTCGTGAGGAATTAGTTCGGAAATACGAATTTGAATCTGTTATAAAGGGACAAAGTCCTGCATTGAAAAGAGTTTTTGCTTTGATGGAAAAAGCAGCGAAAACTGTTATTAATGTTTCTGTTACTGGCGAAACTGGAACTGGTAAGGAACTAGTGGCAAAAGCTATTCATTTCAATGGAGACCGAAGAAAGAAACCTTTTGTTGCGGTCAATATGGCTGCGATTCCTTCAGAATTGGTAGAAAGCGAATTATTTGGTCACGAAAAAGGAGCTTTTACTGGAGCTATCACAAGAAAGATTGGTAAAGTCGAAGAAGCCCAAGGTGGGACCTTGTTTTTAGATGAAGTCTCTGAGATGGATTTATCTGCTCAATCGAAACTTTTACGTGTTCTTCAGGAAAGGGAATTGTTTCGTGTCGGCGGAAATGAAGTTGTCAAATTAGACGTCCGAATTATTTCTGCAACACATAGAGTTATGGCGGCTGAAGTGCAGGCAGGCAGGTTCAGGGAAGATTTGTACTACAGAATTTTAGGACTGCCAATTGAACTGCCTCCATTGAGAGAGCGCGGTCAAGATATTTTACTTCTAGCGAAACATTTTGCCGATGAAAGTGCAAAGATTAATAGTTTGGGAAATATCTTCATTTCTAATGAAGCCAAAGAAAAATTACTGAGATATGCCTTTCCTGGAAACATTCGGGAGTTAAAAGCCGTAGTAGAGCTTGCTGTAGTAATGTCTAGTGATGGTGAAATTAAGGCTGATGATCTTACTTTCTTTTCAGCTAGAAGCGAAGGCCTATTTTCGAATGAGGAAAAGACATTACGACAATTTGAATGTGATATCATCAAGTATTTTCTAAAAAAGTATGACAACGATGTGCTGATGGTTGCGAAGAAGTTGGATGTCGGAAAAAGCACAATTTACAAGATGATAAAGAATAAAGAAATCATTGTTTAGCCATTATATCTTCCACACTATGAAAGCATGCCTAGTCAACTACCAAAACGACAATTTTGTAGATTCCGAAAAGATCAATAACTCCGAAGTACAAGTCGTGCTTAGTTTCGGTGATAAAGAATTTATAAAAACAAAAGGAGTGTATAAGAAGCTCCGCTCGAAATTTCCGCAAGCTCATATTTTAATTGGATCTACTGCTGGTGAAATAAATGGCAGTACGATGACGGAAGGTGATATCACAACTACTGCAATGATTTTTTCTAGCACTCGAGTAAAGTCACAAGATGTAAATATTGCAGATTTTAATAATAGCTATGAGGCAGGTGAATATTTATTGGGTTGTCTTGCTGCTCCGGATTTGGCTTATGTAATGGTTATTTCTGATGGAGGGCAAGTAAATGGAAGTGAACTTGTTCGTGGAATAAATGAAGCAACGAATTTTAGGATACCTGTTACTGGCGGACTCGCAGGTGATGGTAATAGGTTTGAGTCAACACTTGTTGGCTTGAATTCAGAACCAGGTCAAGGTGTAATAGGAGCGATAGGATTTTATGGTAAAAATCTTCGTGTAGGTCATGGTTCAGTTGGTGGTTGGGAAACTTTTGGCCCTGAGATGATGGTAACAAAATCAACTAGCAATCAACTTTTTGAAATTGAAAATAGAAGCGCACTAGAGCTTTACAAAAAATATTTGGGAGAGTATGCAAATGAACTTCCTGGTTCGGCTCTACTTTTCCCTCTATCAGTGAAACTTCCGGGTAAAGACACTACGTTGGTTAGGACAATTCTTTCCATTGATTTTGAAAACGGAGGTATGGTGTTCGCAGGCGATATACCAGAAGGGTCTTATGTTCGATTTATGAAATCGAATTTGGATAATTTAGTGGATGCTGCTACCCAAGCCGCAGAGCAATGTTTGGCAGATGGTCAAGCTAAAGAAACTCAACTCGCCCTATTAGTTAGTTGTGTTGGTCGAAAATTGGTAATGAATGCCCGCGTTGAAGAGGAGGTAGAGGCAGTAGCTGAAGTACTGGGTTCCAACGCTGTGATTACTGGGTTTTATTCATATGGAGAAATTTGTCCTTTGACTTCGAATTCTCCTGCGGAATTGCACAACCAAACAATGACGATCACCACTTTGACCGAAGCGTAGAAATGAGTTCCTCACAGCACAAATTGCTCGCTCGGCAAATAAAGAAATATCTGAGCGAAGACAATCTCAAAGAAGAAAGCATCAATAAATTCATTGATGCTATTAATGATTCTTATTATGCTTATGAACGTGACAAAAGACTTGCTGATCACGCATTTCGTATTTCAGAAAGTGAATACTTCTCGTTAAATGAGAGGTTGCGTGATGAAATTGACACGAAAAAACAATCAGTTGCAAAGCTCATAGATGCCGTAAACTCTATTGATGAGGAAGGAAGGTTCAAATCGAATGAAGATTTGATGAGCATTTCGAATTTCTTAAGTGTTCAAATAGAAAAGCGAAAGGAAGCAGAAAAGGTAGTTCAAGAGTCTGAGAACTTTATGCGAATGGCACTTGAGAAGATAGGCGACAATATTTGGGAAATTGATTTTGTAGCGGACAAATTGACATTCCTAAAAAGCTCGAATGCTTTTATGGGATATACTTTCGAAGAACTTTCAAGTGGAAAAAGTGTAGGCTGGCGGAACCTTCATCCTGATGACATTCATATTATTCGAGATGTTTTAATAAACTATAAGAAGGGTCTTATTGATCATCACAATATTGAATATCGCTTATTTGATAGGAATAAAAAATTGCATTGGATCCTCGATAGAGGTGGGCTTTTGGAGTCACAAGAAAATGGTAGTGCAAAAAGAATCATTGGAACACTCAGTGATATTACGGACAGAAAAAAATCAGAAGAAAGTCTTGCAAGAACAGCGCAATTGCTTAGTCGACTAATAGGAAATTTACAATCTGGAATTTTAGTTGAAAATGAAGCTAGAATCGTTGTTCTTACGAATCAACTTTTCTGTAGCATGTTCGGAATACCCGAATCTGCAGAGAGCATGGTGGGCATGGATTGCAAGGCAGCTGCCAATAGTCTGAGATTTATGTTTAAAGACGGAGATCAGTTTCTTGAAAGAGTTGATGAAATTCTCGAAAAGAAAAAACTCATTTCCGGAGAGTTGCTTGAATTGATGGATGGAAGATTAGTGGAGCGCGATTATGCTCCTCTTTTCTTAGATGGCAAGTATAGTGGTCACTTATGGCATTATACAGATGTAACTGAAAGGAAACAAGCCGAACAAGCTTTGATTTTTCGAGAAGAAAAATATCGAAGCATTATTGCAAATATGAACTTGGGAATGATTGAAGTTGATCTTTCAGAAAAGATTCTTTTTGCAAATAATAGTTTCTGCGAGATGAGTGGATTCTCCCTTAATGAATTGCTCAACAAGCGCCCAACAGACATTTTCTTGTTGGGAAAAAATGCTGAAATGCTGCAACAGAAAAATGAGTTGAGAATACAGGGTGCTTCTGATGCTTATGAAATTGTGGTAAGAGATAAGCGTGGTGAGGCTAAATGGTGGCTTGTTAGCGGCGCACCACTTTATAATGATATTGGAACACTAATCGGAAGCATAGGAATTCACTTAGACATTACACCACAAAAGGAACTTGAGCTTAGTCTTGAAAAGGCGAGAAAAGAAGCGCTATATTCAGCAGAGGCCAAAGAAACTTTCTTAGCCAACATGAGCCATGAGCTCAGAACTCCTCTTAATGGAATCATGGGTATGGTGAGAGAATTGATGAGAAAATCGATCAATGAAACAGAGTCGAAACAATTAGAAAGCGTATTTTTTGCAGCAGACCATTTGTTGAATATTCTAAATGATATTCTCGATTTGTCTCGAATTGATGCAGGAAAAATGCAAATAGAAAAAATAGGCTTTAGGTTTAACGAAACAATTCTTCGGGCGGTGGATGTCATCAATTCGAAGGCTGAAGAAAAAGGATTAAAGATTATACAAGAATTACCTGAGGAAGCTGGTGAAATTTTGTTGGGAGACCCACATAGGATTAAGCAAATTTTGATCAATATTATTGGGAATTCTATCAAATTTACGGAGTCTGGATATATCAAGATTCAAATGACTTTGGAGAAATTCACAGGAGACCAGCGTTGGGTTCGTATTCGAATTAAGGATACAGGAATAGGAATGGACCCTGGATTTATGGATAATCTATTCAAGAAGTTTGTTCAGGAAGACGCATCAATCGTGCGGAAATTCGGCGGTACTGGGCTAGGATTAAGCATAACCAAAGAATTGATAGAGCTCATGGGCGGCACAATCGCAGTTCAAAGTGCAAAAGGCGTTGGTACAGAAATGACTCTCACTTTCCCATTCAGAACAGGAAGCGAATCAGACCTTCCTAAAAGTGCTGATCAATCTGAACTCCCAGCAGGAGAGATTGAAGGGTATAGGGTTTTACTTGTTGAAGACAACGAACTAAATCAGCAAGTGGCGACAATGACGCTAAGCCATTTTGGGCTGAAGGTAGAAGTTGCTAGTAATGGAAAAGAAGCAGTAGAAATCCTGGCTACTGAAGCTTTTGATATTGTGCTAATGGACGTTCAGATGCCTATTATGGATGGTTATGAGGCATCGCGTATGATTCGAAATGAGCTTCATTTGGAAGTTCCAATCATTGCCTTAACAGCAAATGCATTGAAAGGAGAAAGTGATAAGTGTTTAAGCGCCGGTATGAATGATTTTATTACCAAACCATTTGATGAAGGCACTATGCTCAAAACAATGGCGAAGTGGCTAAAATCAAAATCACTAGAAGCAGTTGGCGATGAAGTTTTGATAAGGAAATCTGAAGCAATAAAAGCAAAACTTTATGATCTTAGCAAACTCGAAAGCATAAGCAGAGGTGATTATACTTTCATAAAAAAGGTATTAGGAATTTTTATTGAGCACACCCCAAGTGCGATTCAAGAAATTAAAGTCACGGCATCAAGCGGAGACTTTGAAACAATGGGGAAAATTGCCCATCGCATTAAACCTTCATTGGATAATCTCGGAATAAAAACGATGTTTCAAGTAATTCGTGATATAGAAAATTATGACGGGTCTATGGGCGATGTAAGCGCCCTTAGTGATAAAATTTTGCAATTAGAGGAAACAGTATTAGCAGTGATAGATCATATAAAAGTGAATGTTTTAAAGGAATAAAAAAGGCGTCCGAGTTAAGGACGCCTTTCAAAAATATAGTCGAGTATTGGTTGTTAAGACAGCTAAAAATCTTAAAGTGTACCTCTCAATTCTTGTTCACGTTCGATTGCTTCAAAAAGGGCTTGGAAATTTCCTTTTCCGAAGCTTTTTGCACCTTTTCTTTGAATGATTTCAAAAAACATGGTTGGCCTGTCTAGCACGGGTTTGGTGAATAATTGAAGAAGATATCCTTCGTCATCGCGATCGATAAGTACGCCATGTTTTTTCAATATTTCCAAGTCCTCATCAATATGTCCAACACGATTTAAAACAGTTTCGTAGTAAGTTTCTGGAACATAAAGGAATTCAACACCGCGCTCTTTTAATGCAGAAACAGTTTCAATGATATTGTCGGTTGCAACAGCGATGTGTTGAACGCCCGCACCTTCATAAAAGTCGATGTATTCTTCGATCTGTGATTTTTTTCGTCCTTCTGCTGGTTCGTTAATTGGGAATTTGATTCTTCCATTTCCATTACTCATCACTTTACTCATAAGAGCAGTGTATTCAGTAGAAATGTCTTTATCATCGAAGCTAATAAGTTGTGCGAACCCCATCACTTTGCCATAGAATTCAACCCACTTATTCATTTCGTTCCAACCCACGTTTCCAACCATGTGATCGATGAATTTCAAACCACAATCTGCCGCTTTGTAATGTGGGTTCCAAGCTTTATATCCGGGCATAAATAGTCCGGTGTATTCGCTTCTTTCAACGAATATGTGAACTGTTTCACCATAGGTATGAATTCCAGAAAGAACAACCTTACCGTCTGCATCTTCGATGGTTTTTGGTTCCATGTAACTCACCGCACCACGTGTTGTAGTTTCTTTCCAGCTTTTCGACGCATCATCTACCCAAAGAGCAACCACTTTTACACCATCACCGTGCTTATTGATGTGTTCGTTTATTTTACCGTCTTTGTGAAGCGGCGAGGTAAGGACAAGACGGATTTTATCTTGTTGAAGAACATAAGAAACGCGATCTTTCGATCCGGTCTCAAGTCCGCAGTAAGCAACTGGTTGAAAGCCCCAAGCACTGATATAATAGTGCGCTGCTTGCTTTGCATTTCCCACATAAAGTTCAACGTAGTCTGTGCCTAAAAGGGGCAAAAAATCTTCCGCGAGAGGATTGATTTTTTCTAAGTTTTGTGATGTAGTATCTGTAATCATTTTACCGAAATTATTTGTCCAACCAAGAGGTTAGATAGTCTTTATCAGATAACTCGATTGCGAGTTGAGTAATTTTTAATGGTTTGAAAGTATCGACCATTACAGCCAATTCACCTGTTTCTTTTTGTCCAATACTTCTTTCAGTTGCTCCAGGATGAGGACCATGCGGTATTCCTCCGGGATGCAAAGAAATATATCCTTTGTCAACATGATTTCTACTCATGAAATCACCATCCACATAATATAGCACCTCATCAGAATCAATGTTGCTGTGATTGTATGGTGCGGGTATTGACTGAGGATGGTAATCATATAAACGAGGAACAAAGGAACAAATCACAAAATTATGTGCCTCGAATGTTTGATGCACTGGTGGTGGTTGATGCACACGACCAGTTATTGGTTCAAAATCTTTTATGTTAAAAGCATACGGGAAGTTATATCCATCATATCCGATAACATCGAATGGATGAGATGCATATTCTACCGTGTGTAGTACATTTTCTTTTCTTATTTTAATGAAGAAGCTTCCTTTTTCATCATGTGTCTCCAATTGTTTTGGCTTACGGAAATCACGCTCACAGAAAGGAGAATGTTCTAGCAATTGACCAAAGTGGTTGCGGTATCTTTTTGGAGTAACAACAGGCGAGAATGATTCAACAATGAAGAGACGATTATCTTCAGTATCAAAGTCGATTTGATAAATAATTCCTCTCGGAATAACCAGATAATCGCCATAAGAAAAAGGAATATTTCCTAAGAATGTTCTAAGTGTCCCTGTTCCTTTGTGGATAAATATCACTTCATCCGCATCTGCATTTTTGTAGAAATATCCTCTCAGACTTTGTTGCGGAGCAGCAAGAGAAATGTTGAGGTCATTGTTGAATAAAACTACTTTGCGGCTATCAAGAAAATCCTTTTCAGGTTTTGTATTGAAGCCGGCAAGCATCATTGGAGAAATGTTTTTATTTATTGCAGCCACAGGCGCTACATCGATGGGTTGCCCCACACTTCTGATCATCGTTGGTCGATGGACATGATAAAGCAAAGAACTCATTCCACTGAATCCTTCGGTTCCAAATAACTGTTCATAGTACAAGCCTCCGTTTGGCTGCTTGAAAACAGTATGTCTCTTTTGAGGTATTTCCCCTAATTCGTGATAGAACGGCATACTAGAGATTTTTAATCTGCTCAAAAGTATGGAAGGGTATCGACAGAAATGTATATTTTTTGTCAACCCCGTGGAAAGTCAAAGTTCTATTTGTGTTTTGGGAAGCGGGGAGGTTCGATTTTATCGACAACTACTAAAGAACCTGGATAAGATTTTTTCACCTCATCAAGGTATTTATGTAGTTCAAGATTGGTTTTGAAATCGCCCACTCTGACAACATAATCAGGCACATTTTGAGCGATATAGGCTTGAAGTCCAAGACTGTTGGTTAAAAATTTGGCTCTCACGTTTTTTGCATCTTGATAAGATCCAAGAAATATTTGAATTCTATAGCCCTTCAGGTCAGTTTTGCCACGAAGTCTCTTTTCAAGCGAGTCGATGCGACCTTCGGCATGAAATTGCACATCGCCTTCTTTAATAAGGAGAGAGTCATTTGAGGAATTGGCTGAGCTAGTCTGCGCATGCAAAGCCGCAGGTGCAAATCCACAAAGGATTAGAATTACGAAAGATGTTAAAACAAATTTGAGCTTCATGCGACGACAAAGTTACGAACTTCCTATTTGTTGTTAAAAATTATACCAAAAAGAAATATGCGTTTCGAAGCGAAATAGGTGTTATTCAACGTGTTCAACCCAAAGCTTATTTAGACACAATATAAATTATTAATAAAGATTGTCTTAAGAACTGTTAATGACTTCTGTGATATAAATTTGCGCGGAATTCTATTACACAGAATTTCGTAAATCACAGCAATGATGCGGTTTTCAGAAAGAATTTACAAACAGATTCTCGTCGCTCTTACCTTAGTGTTTTCCATGGCTTTAACTAGTCGTGCGAGCATTCACGAGGGGGGAGATGCTGCCAAAGGAGAGCAGCTATTCAAGGCTAATTGTGCCTCTTGTCACAAAATCACCAATGAAGTTGTCGCCGCGCCGGGTCTAGCCGGGGTGAGTGATCGCTGGTCGGGTAAGGATGCACTTCTTGTGAAGTGGATTCAAAACCCTCAGGCAGCAGCAGCTACAGGTGATGCTTACATCAAGGGACTTGTAGCAACGAATGTTCCTTTATTCGGATGGATGGCCGGTCAAGCGGTTACTGAAGCCGACATTAAGGACATCATGACCTACATTAAGACTCCTCCTGCGTCAGCGGCTGGAGCTGGAGCAGCCCCAATAAATGAATGTCAAACCCTCGATGAATTGAAGGCTGACGCTGAGAAAAATGAAGAACAAGATGGTTTCATCTGGTTCATCATCATCGGTGTTATACTAGCAATCATCGGCGTTTCTGCAGCGAACATCAACCGTTCACTTAAGAATGCGATCAATGAGCGCGAAGGTTTGCCTATAGAACCAGAAGTAGGTTACTGGATCACAGCAAAATCGTGGATGTGGAAAAACCGCGTCTTTGTTGCTGTTATCGGTCTATTCGTATTCTGCTATGTTGGTGTAGTTGGCTATAGCGCTTTGATGAACATTGGTGTTTACGAAGGCTATACTCCTACTCAGGATGTATGGTTCTCTCACAGCATCCACGTTTGCCAAAACGAAATCGATTGCCAATACTGTCACAGTTCAGCAGCAAATTCAAAGCATGCTGGTATTCCATCAGTGAACGTTTGTATGAACTGTCACAAGGGAATCAAGGAAGGAAAGATAACAGGTACTTCACAGATCAACAAGATCTATGCAGCGATTGGTTTCGATCCAGCTAAGGGAACATATATCGAGGGCGCTGAACAAAAGCCTCTTGTATGGAATAAAGTACACAACTTACCAGACCACGTTTATTTCAATCACTCACAACACGTAACTGTTGGAAAGATTGACTGTAAGCAATGTCACGGTCCAGTTGACAAATATACTGTTGGTCACCAAGCTACGATCGATGAGATCAATGCTCAAGATCCAGCTTCAGTGCCAGGTTTGATTAAGTTAACTAAGCCAACCCTTACAATGGGATGGTGCCTTGAGTGTCACAATAAATCTCAAGTTGACTTGACAAGTTCTGCTTATTACGAAGAAATGCACAAACGCTTCGAGACCTCTGAAGTGGGTCTTCGCACCATCCGTGATATCATGGAAGACGGTGAGGTGACTGTCCGTGAAATGGGCGGTTGGGAATGTGGTAAGTGTCACTATTAATCTGAATTCGACCTAGAGATCATGGGAATGAATAAGAAATATTGGACCGGTCTTGATGAGTTAGCTAACACATCAGCCTTCCAGGAAGCTATCTCCACTGAATTTGCCAAAGAGCAATCAGTTTCAGATTTTCTTTCTGATAATAAATTGAAAGAAACAAATACAGGGCGCCGTGACTTCTTGAAGTTCATGGGATTCAGTGTTGCAGCGGCTACGCTTGCAGCATGTGAAACACCTGTTGTGAAAAGTATTCCTTACGTTGTTAAACCAGAAGAAATTACTCCTGGTATCGCCAACTATTACGCTTCGACGTACTATGATGGTAACGACTACGGTAATATTTTAGTTAAAACGCGTGAGGGTCGTCCTATTTTCATCAAAGGAAATAAGGATCTTGGCATTGCAAACGGAGCGCTTAGCTCACGTGTGAATGCTTCGGTTATCGGATTGTACGATAGCGCGCGTCTTCAAGGACCAAAGAAAGCAGGCGGAGATATTGATTGGAATACACTAGACGCAGAAGTAAAAGGTGCAATTGCATCAGCAGCAAATGTTCGTATAGTTTCTAATACTATCATCAGCCCTTCAACTCAAAGAGCAATCAATGAGTTGGCTACAAAATACGCTGGCAAAGTTCAGCACATCCAGTACGATACAGTTTCTTACAGCGGTATCACTCAGGCAAATCAAGCAAGCTTTGGTCAAGCGGTAGTTCCTAACTACAATTTTGCGAAAGCAGAAGTGATCGTGAGCATTGCAGCTGATTTCCTAGGTACATGGATATCTCCAGCTCAATTCCAAGTGGGTTATTCAGAAGGTCGCAGACCCGAGAATGGTGGAATGAGCAAGCACTATCAATTCGAATCAGTAATGAGCCTTAGTGGTTCAAACTCTGATTATCGCTTCCCAATCAAGCCATCGCAAGAAGGTATGGTTGCTGCAGCGATTTACAACGGACTGACTGGTGGTTCAAACATCTCAGTTGATGGCGTAGATGCAGGCTCAATCGCTAAGATTGTAGCTGAATTGAAAGCTGCAGCTGGTAAGAGTTTGGTAGTAGCTGGTAGCAATGACGTTAACGTTCAAACAATCGTTAACGGAATCAACCAAGCACTTAACAACTACGGTAAAACTATCGACATCAATTCACCATTGAATTTGTTCAAAGGAAACGACGCTTCAATGGCGGCGTTAGTTGATCAAATGAATGCAGGTACTGTTGATGTATTGATTGTATATGGCACTAATCCAGCATATAGCTGGTACGATAGAACGAAGTTCAACGATGGTCTTGCGAAAGTGAAGACTTCCGTATGTTTCAATCTTTATGCAGATGAGACAGCTAACCGTTGTACTTACATGGCTCCAGACCATCACTACTTGGAGTCTTGGAACGACTTTGCTCCGATGGGTGGACGTCTTGATTTGGCTCAACCAACAATCAATGCGCTTTACAACACTCGTCAAGCACAAGAGTCATTCCTTCGTTGGGCTGATAACACAGCATCTTACTACGATTACATCCGTGCGACTCACAATGGTGGATACACTCCAGCAATGATGAAGTCAGACAGCACTTGGAATATGGCCGTTCACAACGGTACTTTCAGCGCATCTCTTCCAATGGCTATTCCAGTTGCACCAGAAGCAGCTCCTCGAATGGCAGATGGAGAGAAGCCAATGGGAACCGAAACTGCTGCTGAAACACTTCAAGTTGCTCCAGTAGCTCCAGTTGTGATTTCAGCGCCAACAGTAAATGTAAGCGCTGCAATTGCTGCAGTGACTGCAATGAAAGTTGGACAATGGGAACTTGCATTGTACCAAAAGGTAACAATGGGAACAGGTAACCAAGCAAACAATCCATATCTACAAGAAACTCCAGACCCAATCACTAAAGTGACCTGGGACAACTACGTGACTATGTCTCCAGCTGATGCTAAAGAAGCTGGATTTACTACACTTCTAGGACAAGATTCTGCTGCAAGTGTTGTGAAGGTGGTTGTAAATGGCAAAGAGAAAGTTCTTCCAGTATTCCCTGCACCTGGTCAAAAGCGCGGTACTATAGGTATCGCACTTGGATATGGTCGTGGAGAAGGAAACGAGCAAATAGGAAATGCAGCTTACCAAACAAATCTCGACGGTGAACACATCGCGAATGAGGATGGTGGCAAGCGCCAGACAGTTGGTCAAAACGCGTTTGATTTGGTAACTGTTGTAAACGCTATACCAGTTTACGCTGCTTACTCGGTATCATTTGAAGGTACAGGTGATTCGTACTATTTGGCTTCTACACAAATGCATAACACCGTAATGGGTCGTGATGCAGTTGTGAAAGAAACAGATCTAGCTACTTTCTTGAAAGAGAAAGACGCGAAGAAAGGTGCGGCATCTTACAATTTGGTTCCAGCCTTGGTTGTTCACGAGGACATCAACGGCGACGGCGCAATCAACGCGTTGGATAAGAAGCCTACGAAAGAAATTGATATGTGGAGAGAGCATCCAGTTGAGAATGTTGGTCACCGTTGGGGATTGACAATCGACCTTGGATCTTGCATAGGTTGTGGATCTTGTATCACAGCTTGCCACACAGAAAATAACGTTCCTGTAGTTGGTAAAGATGAAGTGTTGAAACACCGCGATATGCACTGGTTGCGTATCGACCGTTACTTCAGTTCAGATTTCGAAACTGTAGAGGAAACAAGTGAGAAGAAAGAACTTGGTACTATTGCGGCTTACCGCGATATGGAGAACGCTGCAGAGAATCCTCGCACCGTTCACATGCCAATGATGTGTCAGCACTGTAATCACGCACCATGTGAGACTGTTTGTCCAGTAGCTGCGACAGTTCACAGCAATGAGGGTCTAAACAACATGGCTTACAACCGTTGTATTGGTACTCGTTATTGCGCGAACAACTGTCCTTATAAAGTTCGTCGCTTCAACTGGTTCAACTACGTTACGAATGATAAGTTCTCTAATGTGAACCCATCACAAGGCGAGATGACTCGTATGGTGTTGAATCCAGACGTTACAGTTCGTACTCGTGGTGTAATGGAGAAATGCAGCATGTGTCAGCAACGTATCCAAGAAGGCAAACTTGTAGCTAAGAAAGCAGGTGAGCCGGTTGTGGATGGTTCTATACTTACAGCATGCGCTGAAGCTTGTCCAACAAATGCAATCGTATTTGGTGACTTGAACGACAAGAATTCTCAAAACAACAAGCGTTCACAAAGCGTGCGTTCTTACCATTCATTGGAAGAGATTGGTGTTCAACCAAACGTATTCTATATGACGAAGGTGCGTAACATTGAAGAAACTGAAGCTTAAATCGCAAAGAGACCATGATTAAAGAAGCATCAATAAGAAAACCTTTGATTCTCGGTCATAAGACCTACGGAGATATCACTAATGATATTGTAGGTCCGATCGAAGGACCAGCGCCTAAGCAATGGAAGATCGCTATTACCATCGCAGCAATTATTGCTCTATATGGTATTGGATGTATCATGTTCCTTGTCGCTAATGGTATTGGTAGTTGGGGATTGAATAAAACAGTAGGTTGGGCATGGGACATCACCAACTTCGTATGGTGGGTAGGTATCGGTCACGCTGGTACACTTATCTCAGCTGTATTGTTATTGTTCCGTCAGCGCTGGCGTATGGCGATTAACCGTTCTGCCGAGGCGATGACCATCTTCGCGGTAATTATGGCGGCCTTGTTCCCTGTATTTCACATGGGACGTGTATGGTTGGCATATTGGACACTTCCACTTCCAAACCAATTTGGTTCATTGTGGCCAAACTTCAACTCGGCGTTGATGTGGGACGTATTCGCGATTTCAACTTACTTCTCTGTATCATTAGTATTCTGGTACATTGGTCTTATCCCAGACTTTGCGACAATCCGCGATAGAATGGTTAAACCAAGAATGAAGAAATTCTATAGCCTCCTCAGCTTCGGTTGGTCAGGTCGTGCTAAGAAC
>CALRZB010000018.1:0-18972 GCA_943372555.1 Chryseobacterium gleum
GTAGCCTATCAGTCATCAAAAATCTCTTATGATTTTGCACTGAAAAATTATGAAAACGCAAAAAAATCCTTGAGTCTTTCTCAAAGAATTCTAGATAAAACAAACACGAAATTCAAAGAAGGTCTTTCTTCAAGTTTCGATGTTTCTCAATCTACAACTCAGGTGCTTCAAGCGCAAGGCACATTTATTCAAGCATTGTTGAACCTGCTCGACGCAGAAACAGCGATGAAAAAAGCACTCAACAATCTATAATCTCTAACAGTCATTCAAATGAAAAATATATCAATAGCATTATTTGCAATTCTCATTCTAGCTGCTTGCGGCGGACAAAAAGACCCAAAAGAGCAACTTGCTGAACTTCGTTCTAAAAAAGCTGAACTCGAAGTCCAAATCGATTCTCTCGCGGCACAAATTGCTCGCACCGACACAACTAAATCTGGAAAAATAAAAGATGTTATTATCGCTGACATTGCAACTCAACCTTTCATTCACTACGTGGATATTCAAGGTATGGTAGAAGCTGATGAAAACGTAAGCATCCTGCCAGTAATGGGCGGAACAGTTAGAAAAATACTCGTGAATGAAGGTGATATCGTTAAGCAAGGTCAGCTACTTGCAGAACTTGACAACGACATTTACGTTTCTCAATTAAACGCACTTCAACCTTCAATTGCAACTGCTACAGATTTGTTCAACAGACAAAAAAGACTGTGGGATCAAAAAATTGGTTCGGAAGTTCAGTATATCCAAGCGAAAACACAAAAAGAGTCACTCGAAAAACAAGCACAGATTTATCAAGAACAAATCGAGCTTACACGCATCAAGTCTCCAATAAACGGTACGGTTGATTTTGTAGGATTAAAGGTTGGTCAGCTTGCCGCACCTCAGTCACCTATTGCGGCATTCCGAGTAGTGAATTTAAATAAATTGAAAGTAAAGGCTAACGTAGCTGAGGCGAATTCTGCTAAAGTTAAAAAAGGAAATGAAGTTCTCCTATACTTCCCAGATTTGAAAAAAGAAGTTAGATCTGTAGTGTCCTACGCAGCTCGTGTAATCGATCCAATGACCAGAAGTTTTTCTGCAGAAGTTACCCTTGATGGCGGAAACGAATACAATGCCAACATGATTGCGCTAATTCGCATTATAGATTACAAAGCAGACAACGCTATTGTTGTTCCTATCAACCTTGTGCAAACGAGCTCTGAACTTCCATTCGTTTATGTTGCCGTAAATGAAAATGGAAAAAATATAGCACGCAAAAAGACAGTTACCCTAGGTCAAGCATACAACGGAAACGTTGAAATCCTTCAGGGGCTTGCTGCAGGTGAAAAACTTATTACAGTTGGTGCCGCTGATATGGCTGATGGAATCGAAATCAAATTTTAATTCCTAAAAAAAGCACAATGGAAAAATTTAAGGAATTTAAACCCACTAGTTGGTCGATAGATAATAAAACTACAATCTATCTGATTACGATTTTTATCACCCTAATGGGGATAATATCGTACCGCTCAATACCGAAGGAACAGTTTCCCGACATCGTAATTCCTACGATCTACGTGCAGACTATTCTTCCCGGTACCGCGCCAAAAGACATGGAAAACCTTGTTACCAAGCAATTGGAAAAACAAATGAAATCCATTTCTGGTGTGAAAAAAGTAACAAGTCAATCGCTTCAAGATTTCTCTATCGTAATGGTAGAGTTCAATACAAGCGTGGCTGTGACGGATGCTAAACAAAAAGTTGACGACGCGGTAGATAAAGCAGATGCAGATCTTCCAAACGATCCGAACTTACGCCAGTCTGTTATTCAAGTGGAGTTCTCAGAAATGCCTATCCTCTTCGTAAACATCTCCGGTGATTACGACCTGGCAAAACTGAAAAAATATGCCGAATCTCTTCAAGATAAAATCGAAGGACTAAAGGAAATTACCCGAGTAGATATCGTTGGTGCGCTTGATCGTGAAATTCAAGTCAACGTTGATATGTACAAAGCACAAGCTGCCAATATTACCATTTCCGATATTGAAAACGCTATCAAATACGAAAACATGACCATCAGCGGTGGTACTGTGAAAGTAGATGACCTGAATCGTTCAATCAATATCAAAGGAGAGTTTGAAAGTGTTTCTGAAATCGAAAACATTATCATCAACTCTATGACGGGTTCTACGGTGTATTTGAAAGACATCGCACAGATCAAAGATGGCTTCGCAGACCAAGCCTCATTCGGTCGTCTTGATCACAAAAACGTAATTACACTCAACGTAATTAAGAAAGGTGGAGAGAATTTGATTGCTGCTTCTGATAAGATTTATGACATAATCGACGAGCTAAAGGAATCAGAATTCCCAGACAATCTAACTATTAAAGTTACTGGTGACCAATCTGACGAAACACGCGTTACGCTTCACGATTTGATCAACACAATCATCATCGGATTCATTCTTGTCGTAATCATTTTGATGTTCTTCATGGGCGTTACCAACGCGTTCTTCGTGGCAATGTCAGTTCCACTTTCAATGTTCATTGCGTTCATGATTCTTCCTGGAATCGACTTCACATTGAACATGATTGTATTGTTCGCCTTCCTGCTTGGCTTGGGAATAGTGGTGGATGATGCGATTGTGGTTATTGAAAATACCCACCGTATTTACGACAATGGTAAAGTGCCTATCAAAGTAGCAGCGAAAAAAGCCGCTGGCGAAATCTTCTTGCCTGTACTTTCCGGAACAGCAACAACACTTGCGCCCTTCGTGCCGCTCGCTTTCTGGGGAGGTATAATTGGTAAATTCATGTTCTATTTGCCAATCACACTGATCATTACACTTACCGCTTCCTTGGTTGTAGCTTATATAATCAACCCAGTATTTGCTGTCGACTTTATGAAGCCACATGATCATGCTCCAAACAAGGTAAAAAGAAAGAAAAGCTTCAGAATCACAATCATTGTGCTTCTCGTTGTAGCTGCTATTTCTTATATAGCTGGAAATTTCGGCTTCGGAAACTTCTCTATTGCGATGCTGCTCATCTATTTCTTGTACCGTTTTGTACTTGAGAAAGCAATCGAGAAATTCCAAACCAATCTCTGGCCTCGCGTTCAATCGCGCTACGGACGTTTCTTAGAATGGGCATTAAAACGACCTAGAGCTATCTTCTGGAGCACCGTTGCTCTTCTTATCCTAACAATATTCGTAACAGCAGCAAGAAGTCCAAAAGTCGTTTTCTTCCCTAAAGCAGATCCAAACTTTGTGTACGTTTATGCTACACTACCAGTTGGAACAAAACCTGCAGCAACTGATTCTGTTGCTAAAATCGTTGAACAGCGCGTATATAGAGTGATTGGTGAAAATAATCCAATTGTAAAATCTGTAATCACTAACGTAGCTGTGGGCGCTAATGAAGCTCAGGACGATAGAGCGACCTACTCTCACAAAGCAAAAGTGGGTGTAGCATTTGTTGGTTTCGCACACAGAAATGGGGAAAGCACTGCCGACTACATGGAGAAAATCCGTGAAGCTGTGAAAGGAATTCCTGGTGTTGAAATAGCTGTAGACCAAGAGCAGAGTGGTCCTCCAACAGCGAAACCAATCAACATTGAGATTTCAGGAGAGAAATTCGAAGACCTAATTTCTACTTCACTCGATCTAAAAAGATATCTCGATTCATTGAATATTCCGGGTGTGGAAGAGCTCAAAACAGACCTTCAATTAAATAAACCAGAAATTAGCATTAAGCTAGATAGAGAGCGAGCTAACAGAGAAGGAATCTCCACAGCACAGGCTGCAATGGCCATCCGTGGCGCTGTATTCGGTGTAGAAGCTTCTGACTTCAGAGATGCAAATGATGACTACCCAATCATGATTCGTTTCAATGAAGAACAAAGAAATAACATTGAAGAATTGCGCAATATGATGATCACATTCCGTGATATGAATATGGGCGGTATGGTTCGTCAAGTGCCGCTTTCCTCCATTGCTAACGTAGAATACACAAGCACCTACGCCGCAATCAAACGTAAAAATCAGAAGCGCGTTATTTCTCTTTCGTCCAATGTGCTTTCCGATTTCAATCCAAACGAAGTGGTAGCAAACATTGAACGTGAAATCAGCGGATTTACATCAGCTCCGAAAGGTGTAAACGTAGATATGACAGGAGAACAAGAAGAACAACAAGAAACAGCTTCTTTCCTAGGCGGCGCGCTTCTTCTCGCACTTGGACTTATCGTTCTCATTCTTATAATGCAATTCAACTCTATCGGTCGCACGGTTATTATCCTCTCTGAAATCGTCTTCAGTATCATTGGAGTTCTTCTAGGACTCGCAATTTTTGATATGGATATTTCTATTGTAATGACTGGTGTCGGTATCATCGCTCTTGCAGGTATCGTGGTGAGAAACGGTATCCTCATGGTAGAATTCACAGACATCTTACGCGCAGAAGGAAAATCACTTCACGATGCAATCGTTGAGGCGGGTAGAACACGTATGACTCCTGTATTGCTAACAGCAACTGCAACAATCCTCGGTATGATTCCGCTTGCAATCGGATTCAATATTGACTTCGTTACAATGTTCACTGAACTCGATCCTAAAATTTACTTCGGTGGAGATAACGTAGCGTTCTGGGGACCTCTAGCGTGGACTATTGTGTTCGGGTTGAGCTTCGCTACATTCATCACGCTGATCCTTGTACCAGTGATGTATGAAATGTCAGAACAAACAAAAGCAAGATTTAAAAGATTGACTTCTAAAAAGACTTCGGTGTAATCTATACCGTTGTGGTAAATCTGATCACAAGTCAGACGTTTAGTTAAGGTTTAGACATTGGTCCCGCTTCGTGCGGGATCTTTGCTTTATACCGAATAATCATTCGGTTATCTCTTCCTTTGCTTTTGCCGAATAAAACCCACCTTTCGCTTGAATAGATTTAAACAAATCATTCGCTGATTTGTAGTCTTTGGATGCTTTATAAGACATGGCTAAATAGTACTCAGCCTCTTCATGAAACGTTGATATAGATTGCTGCAATATGAATTTAAACCAAACAATTGCCTGATCATAATTGCCCAGCTGATACGAACTCAATCCACCATAAAATAATGCATTCACGTCGTCTGGATATTGTCCCAAAATCACACTAAACTTCTCTTCTGAAAGTCTGTAAGATCCTTTGTCAAAAGCGGATATACTTTGATCTAGAAATGTCAAATATGAAATAGCCTGATGATCTTGTTTCGCTAACTTTCTATCTTCTTCCTTGGCCTTTTGGTCTTCATATTTAGCATCAATTCCAGACACAGGATCGAATCCGCTCCAATCTTCTCGACGAAGCAACGTGTAGTCAACAATTTTGTAGTCATGGATAAAAAGAATTTTACCCATGTAAGTAATGCCTTCTCGATTGTGAATCTCTACCTCGCCTCCGTTGGGATAATCATTGTTATCCTTTCGAAGTGTTACATCCTTATTCACAACTCTCGGAACCACCTCAGTGTCGCGCAATGAAATTGGATTTATTTCCTCTAACTCTCGGATATCTGAAATGAATACCGGTTCCTCTATTGGTAAAATGTCAACATGAATATCTTTAGGAATACTTATTACAGAAGACTGATCCATTGAAACAATGGATGAAGCGGTATCTTTACCTTCTTCAGCATCGTCAAGATTTTGTGCATTTGAAACTTCAGCCGATTGATTTTGCGCGATGCTATCCGCTTTATCTTCTTTTCCTGTTAATATCACCACCCCTACAATAGCAGCTGCCACAATCGCTCCCCCAATAATCCATCCTTTCCAGGAACCACCGCTTGTTGACGAAGTGGAGCCACCAGTTGGAGAAACTACAAACGCATAGCCCTCCAAAGCATCCATTACTATTGGATGATCCAAAGCCAATTCTTCTATCTCATGAAGACGCTTTTTATCAAGCGTTCCCTCATGATACTGAATCAACTCTGCCTCCGTGGGCATCAATATTTCTGTTGAATTTTTCATTACGCAGTTTTAGATAGGATGATTTTCAAATTTCGCTTGCCATTCTGCAAATGAGATTTCACTTCTAGCAAACTAAATCCGGTTTCCTCACTAACTTCTTTATAGCTTTTTTCTTCAATGTAAAATTTAAGAACACAGTCTCTCTGTGATTTGGAAAGCCCATTGATAGCGGTTTCTAATTGATTCAGATTCATCTCTCGCAACTCAATGCTGCTCAACTCTTCCTCATCATTTCCTTCTATTTTCATCTTAGAAATGTGAACACGTTGACGCTGATCTGTTCTCAATTTCATCAAACAATAATTTCTACTTACGGTATAAATCCAATGTTCAAATGTCTTCACTTCCTGAATCAGCATTGTTGAAATCAATTTTTCGAAAATGGCATTGGTCGCGTCTTTAGCATCCTCTCTGTCTTTCAAATACTTCATACAAAGACCAAACACAAGATGCCGATAACGTTCAAACAATGTTCCTAGCCAATGCCCACCGGCATCCTGCCGATAGCGCTCCAAAAGCTCGGCATCACTAAGAATATGTTTGTCTTTTATCGGCATCCGCGATTGATTCTTTTAAACCACTTACTTATTTTTCTTCGGCATCTAGCTGTCGCAACTTTTCGTTGTATTCTTCCAAATAACTTTTTGTTTCTACTACAATGACTCCACCGGTTGTATCTCCATACTTCGCTGGCACTCCTCCTGTATACACTTGCATACTGCTGATTCCGCTGCTAGGCACATTGGGTACATTCTGTCTAATCTTTACCCCATCAATGAAGTAAATAACCGAACCAGATCTGCTTCCTCTAAAGTACAGCTCTTCGCCATTTGCGCTCACCTTAATGTCAGATGTCAAAGAAGTGGCAATCTTTTTCAAGTCTCCACCATGCGAAGTCGACATTTGCTCAAGCTCCTTTGCGCGAATGCTAACTACGTTGCCTCCATCCACTTGAATCAAAGGATCTTTGTATTCTATTTTTTCAATCATCGCTAGGTCACCAACGGTGTCGCGCATCACCGTATTCATAAGACGAGTAATCTTGTCTGCAGAAACCTCCGTGTTGCCAATATTCACTTCATTGAAGCCTGTTAATCGCATAATTACAGTGTACTCTCCCGCTGCCAATGGCTTCAGCTTAAAATTACCCAAGCTGTCGGTTCTGTCGCCCACGATGGAGGCCCCAACATTACATTGAACAGAGACATCAAAAAGAGGCTTCCCTTTCTCGTCAATCACCTTCCCATGGATCTCCCCATGAGACTGCGCCTGCAGCATTATTGAAAACAAAAGTGCGAGTGCGATGCAAATAGTTGTTTTTATCATAATAATCGAATTTCAATTAAGATGCACCCTTCATCAAAATTCCATAAGATTGACTAACTTTTTTTCTGAATCAAAACATTAGACTACTTTTGCACCCCGAAGCATTCGGCTCACTTCTAAATAAAATTGCTGAAACTCCTCCAATGAGTGATGCTATAAAGCACGAGTGTGGTATCGCACTCCTTAGACTGAAGAAACCTCTTCAGTACTACTCCGAGAAATACGGAACCCCCTTCTACGGCCTCAACAAAATGTACCTCCTCATGGAAAAGGAGCACAATCGTGGACAGGACGGCGCAGGATTAGCCAACATCAAACTCTTTCCTCAACCAGGTAAAAAGTACATCAGCAGAATTCGCTCAAACGATAGCCAACCTATCAAAGACCTATTCTCAAAAGTGATGGGCAGATTTGTGGAACTCGAAAAACATGACCCTGAAAAATTAAAAGACACTCAATTCCTAAAAGACAACTACGCTTTCACCGGCGAACTTTTCTTAGGACACCTTCGATACGGCACTTTCGGCGGAAATAGCATCGAAAATTGCCACCCTTTCCTTCGTCAAAACAACTGGATGACGAAAAACGTAGTTGTAGCAGGTAACTTCAACTTGACCAACGTAGATGAACTTTTCGGACTCCTCGTTGAACTGGGACAACATCCAAAGGAAAAAGCAGACACCGTTACAGTAATGGAAAAAATTGGTCACTTCCTCGATGAAGAAAACCAATTACTATTTGATCAATACAAAACGCTCGGATATAACAATCAACAGATTTCAGAACTCATTGCGCAACACATCGACGTGCAGCGAGTGCTAACAAGAGCATCACGTGAATTCGACGGCGGTTACGCTATGTGCGGTCTATTTGGCCACGGAGACGCTTTTGTACTTCGTGATCCAAACGGTATCAGACCTGCGTACTGGTACGAAGATGATGAAGTGTGTGTTGTAGCTTCCGAAAGACCTCCAATTCAAACCGCATTCAATGTTCCCGTTGAGAAAATCAATGAACTTGAACCTGGCCACGCCTACGTTATCAAGCGCGATGGTAGATCTGCGGTTAAAAAAGTTAGAGAACCTCAAGAAAAATTGTCTTGCACATTCGAAAGAATTTATTTCTCTCGTGGCAATGATCAAGACATCTATCAAGAAAGACAAAACCTTGGTAGAAATGTTGTTCCGGCTATTCTAAAGGCAATCAATTTCGATCTTGATAATACAGTGTTCTCGTTTATCCCAAACACCGCCGAAACCGCATTCTACGGAATGATCAAAGCGCTTGAGGATAATTTGAATGACAGAAAAATTGAACAGCTTTCGCAACTCGGCGCCAATTGGACAAAAGATAAAGTCGAGACCATCATTCGTCAAAGAGCGAGAATAGAAAAGATCGCAATTAAAGACGCAAAGCTCAGAACCTTTATCACTCAAGACAGCGCGCGTGATGAAATGGTAGCACACGTTTACGATGTCACTCATGGCACTATAAAGCGCGGAGTAGACACACTCGTTGTTATCGACGACTCCATCGTAAGAGGCACGACTCTCAAAAAGTCTATCATCAAAATGCTAGACCGTTTGGGACCAAAGAAAATCATGATCATTTCCTCAGCTCCGCAAATCAGATATCCTGATTGCTACGGAATAGACATGGCCATTCTGGGAAACTTCATCGCATTCCAAGCGGCCGTTATTCTTCTTGAAAAAAGAGGAATGAGAAATATCTTGGATGTTGTATACAAGAAGTGCAAAGACCAAGAGCACGCGCCAAAAGAGCACGTAAAAAACTACGTAAAGGAAGTTTACGAGCCTTTCACTGCCGAAGAGATTTCTGCGCAAATAGCGGAGCTCGTAACGCCTTCTGATATTTCTGCTAAAGTGGAAGTGATCTACCAAACCATCGAAGGGCTGCACGACGCATGTCCAAACGACCACGGCGATTGGTATTTCACAGGAAACTACCCAACTCCTGGTGGAAATATGGTAGTAAACAAAGCCTTCATCAACTACATGGAAGGAAACAATAAGAGAGCGTATTAATCTCTTTTACTAAGCTTCGCTTCTTCATTTCAGTAAGACATTTTCTTTCTAAATAAAAAAGCCCGTCTCGCAATTGCAAGACGGGCTTTTTACTAAATACGATTTCGACTATCGTTGAAGCACAATTGCTTTGTGCTCCACTTTGTCGCTATTGATAAATTCAATTTGGTAAGTACCAGAAGCATACTTCGTCAAATCAAGTGTTTGAACAGTACCGTTGCCAAGCACTTTCTGTGTTGACTCGATTAGTTTTCCTGTTTGATCAAAAATGCGAATCTGAACCATGCCTGATTTACCGAAGCTAGCAATGTTCACCATTCCTGTCGTTGGGTTTGGATAAACGCTAATTTCAGTTGACTCAAGTTCTACAACGTTGATGTCGCAACCACTCAATGGAGGCAAGTTACCTGAACATACTCCGAATGGATCAGAGTTCGGCGCACCTACGATGTCACCACAATCATAACCCCATGTAGCACAGTTGAAGTTTGGAAGACCCGCAGAACCGTTGTTCACAGAGCCATTTCCAAGTTGGAAACGTGTCGCAGGGCTAAACGCTGTTCCTGCGCAGTCGCAAATTGTGAAGTCATAAGTACATGATCCATTGTCTTGGTTAGCCAATGGATTGTAGTTGCCAGCTAGCTCATCTGTGCAACCTGTTACAACACCATTTGTACAATCTGAAGAAAGCACTGGTGAAGCAATGAAGCAACCATCAAGTAAGCTAGATACAACTGTAATCACAACTTGCTCGCCATTAGGGAATGGACCAACTTCAATTGTTCCGTTGAAGTTTACCAAATACTGCTCTTGGTTAAAGCTGTTTCCAACTACGTATGGAGCACCATTACCCAATTGGTTAATGCTCATTGTAATCATATAAGTATCATTCGTTCCAACTACGCAATGAGGTGTGTAAACAATACTTGGCCATTGGCAACTTAATACGCAAGATCCATCATCTTGGGTAGCAAGAGAGTTGTAGTTCAATGCGTCTGGATTTGTGCAACCTAAGATTGGTGTGTAATCACATGATCCATCATCAATTGTTGCAGAAGCATCATAGTTTGTTGCATCTGGGTCTGTGCAACCTGCGCATGAAGTAAACTCGCAGCTTCCATCATCAAATAGAGCCGTTGACAAATAGTTACATGCATCAACATTTGTACATCCAATTTGTGAATTGTAGATACATGATCCATCGCTAACTGTAGCATCAGGATTGTAGTTCAATGCAAGTGGGTCCATACAACCAAGAACTTCTTCTGTAATAGAACATCCGTTGAATGGAGGTAAGCCACCACCACAAACGTTGTAAGGATCCAATGATGGTGAACCAGCTACGTCGCCGCAGTCAAAGCCCCATGTTGCACAATTGAAATCAACATTTTGTCCATCCCATGAGTAAAATCCATTGTCAGCAAATCCATCACCCAACCATGCTAGAACACCACTAGTGTGTTGAAGACCTGCGCAGTCACAGATTGTCACTTCGTTGTTACAGTCACCTGTTACATAAGTGTACAATTGTGAGAAGCTTCCATCAGTCAAAGTATAGTAAACATAATAAGTCATGTTTGGAACCAAGTTGTAGAAGTTAGTACCAGTGCCGCTAACCAATCCGTTTGCTGTTTGGTCAAACTCTGTAAACGCAGCAGCTCCGTCCTCAGCCAAGAATACGCTTTGAACTTCACACGCCCCATTAAACAAATATTCTACTTGGAATGATGGCGTCAAACCTTGCGCTTGATAATCAAAACATGGTTGATCATTCAAGTTCAATGACAAGTTTGAACAAGTAGCTTCACCAATACAGAAAGTATAAGAGTCTTCGAAACCGAAGGCGCCATTACCCAAATAAATAGTTCCGTTTTCATCATACAACTCGTAATATCCTGGTGTTGCGCAGCCTCCTCCAGCTAAACCATCACCAAAAGTATCAGTGATAGTGAAAGTATAGCAGCCCGCTGGTAAACACATCAGCTGAGATACATACTGATACTCTGCCGTAAAGAAAGTTTCATCAAAAGAGTATACGATTTCACCAAATTCGTTTGAAAGAAATGCTGCTGTTTCTCCAAAATCACAATCGATGTAAACATCAATACCAAATCCAAAACAAGATTCAGCAGAACATCCATTTGCTGGAGGCAAGTTGCCATAACACGTTGCATATGGGTCAAGAGTTACTGTAGATCCATCATCTCCGCAGTCAAAGCCCCATGTCTGACAGTTAAAGTTTACTGGGTAAATTCCATTCCAGAAGAAAGTACCATTATCAAAATTTCCATCTCCCAGCCAAGCAAGCGCTTCAATTGGAATTTGTGTTCCAGCACAGTCGCAAATAAACTCACCACTTTCGCAGTTTTCAGTTGCTAGAACTTCAGCAAATGAAGTTGTACCATCCGACAATTCGTAGTACAAATAGTAAGTTGTGCTTGGAGCGAAATAATACTCTACAGATGAGCCGTTAACTAACCCTTCTGCTGATACATCGAATGCATCGTAGTTAACCCCATCGATAGACCACCACAAGGTTGACACGTTGCATGCTCCAGTGAAATCATAAGTCAAGGTAGTTGTGTAATAATTAGCACCGCCTACATTGATACATGCTCCAGGAAAAACTCCCAAAGAAGCATTACCACAGCTGGCATTGCAGCTGCCTGTAAAGAATGAATCGATCGGAGTCAGAGTTCCATCACTCAATTCAAATTGATATTCATAGAAAGTATTATTAAACAGGTTGGTTATAAAAACGCTTTCTCCGCTCAAGAATCCAAGTGCAGAAAGATCTAAGTATTGCCATCCTTCTATATCATTATACAACCACATGCCCGATAAACCGCAAGCGCCATCGTAGAATACATTAAACTCATATTCATTCAAGTTGTTGAAACAACCAGAATATGAAGCAAATTGATCAATGAAGGTACAACCAGACCCAACACAGAAAGTGTAAGATTGGCTTGTTGTATAAGTTGGGTTACCGTCAAAAAGCAAGTTCCCATCTGCGTCTGCTGCATAGTAGAAACCTAACGTTGCACAAAGCGTGTTTAGGGCATCCAAACCATCACCATAAGTATCCGTGATTGTAAAAGTGTAACATCCTGGATCCAAGCAAAGATTTGTTGTATATGCAACATCACCTCCTGCAATGTTTGGATATGTTCCTGCATCTACTGAATAGATAACTCCAAAATCATCCGAAATAGACCAACCCACTTCTGAACCATAGCAGTCCGGATTGATTACAAAATCAACACCTGTGCATCCAAAAGACCCGCAGCTAGTGGTTGTAATTGTAGAAATGTCTGAAGTCGTTCCATCTTCCAATACATAATACATTGTATAAGTCGAAAATGGACTTGCGGCAGTAACGTTCAAAGTTGAACCACTGAACAATCCAAAAACACTTGCGTCTATCGTGAGGTAAGGCCCGCCATTTTCTGAGAAATACACATCAAATACTTGGCAAGCACCAAGATAGTCGAAGAATACATTTATAGAAGGACCATCAATATCACAAAGACCTTGTGACAGAGAAACTGTTGCATTTGAACAAAGCGCAGGTGCAGCAGTCTCTTGAATGCACTCCAATGGTGAACAAATAGTGTTCGATGTGCAATTATGTTGATCCACTAAAATTCTTACAGTGCCTGTAAATGTTGCAACCCAATACAAATCGGAATTTCCATTCCCGCAAAGGCTTCCATCATCATCATACCCAAGGAGGGCTCCAGTAGTATTGTTGTAAACCGTAATTTGCGTGTCAAAAGTTGCCCCGCACGTGTTAAAGCTGTAAGCAGCTCCCTGCTCTACAAAAGCAGTGCAATACTCACCACCAAAATTACACCCAACTGAACTGGCATTCAAATCACCAACTCCGAACGGAGTGATGTCTGCGTACAAGATGTTGTTGTTAGCACACTGAGCGTTAGCCCCCGTGCCCATTAAAAATAGCCCGCTGACCGCAATCAGAGAAATAATTAGTTTAGTAAAATTTTGTTTCATAAGCGTTTACATTTGGTAACGCGCAAAAGTAATGGCGCAGTACCATCTCCTTTCATGCTTTAACATGATATTTATTAATACTCAAATTTTAATTACCCATCTATTGCAAAATCAAGAACAATCTTGGGCGAATAGTTGTCTACTCTGAATTACATTTGGCCCCGCAGTGTCGACTATTGATCAAATACAAAAGCCCATTCAAACGGAAATGCTCGAATTCGAGAGCTATTTTCGAAATGCCATGCGCAGTGAAAATGGCCTTCTAGATAAAATCACGCACTACATTATCAAGAGAAAAGGAAAGCAAATGCGCCCTATGTTCGTCTTCCTCGGAAGCAAACTTTGCGGCGGAGTTACCTCTTCTACTTATTCCGCAGCTTCGCTAATCGAACTCCTACACACAGCAACCCTCGTGCACGATGATGTTGTAGACGATGCCCAAACAAGACGCGGATTCTTCTCCATCAACGCACTTTGGAAAAACAAAATAGCCGTCCTAGTTGGCGATTACCTCCTCTCAAGGGGACTGCTCCTAAGCGTTGAAAACAAAGAGTTCCAACTACTTCATATCGTTAGCACCGCGGTTAAAGAAATGAGTGAAGGCGAACTCCTTCAGCAAGAAAAATCTAGACTCCTCAACATTACCGAAGAGGTGTATTATAAAATCATTTCGCAAAAAACAGCTTCTCTACTCGCAGCCTGCTGCGCTAGTGGCGCGGCGGCGGCCAAAGCTCCCGAAGAAGACATCAAGAAAATGCACGAATTCGGAATCAACGTCGGTATGGCTTTCCAAATAAAGGACGACCTATTCGACTATGGCTTCGGAAAAAACATCGGGAAACCAACTGGAATAGACATCCAAGAAAAAAAGATGACACTCCCACTCATCTTCACTATCGCCAATTCCGACCGATCAGTTAAAAACAACCTCATCAATATCGTCAAGAAACACAACACCAACCCTAAAAAGGTGAAAGAACTTCTTGAAATCGTAATTCAATGCGGTGGTATCGACTATGCCGTGAAAAAAATGGAAGAATTTAGAAACGAAGCGCTCAGATTGCTTCATACCTTCCCTCAAAATGACGCTCGAGACGCTCTCGAAAAACTCGTCCATTATACAATTGATCGCGATAAATAAGCTATGAAAAAAGGTATTCTCCTTATCATCATTATCTCTGCATTCGCCTGCAACAATACTCCCGAAAAACCTATCGTTGAAAGCGGAATCACTCTGCCCGAAAACGTGGTAGAAATGGTCGAAGAACGCTACCAAAGCGCAAAACCAGAAGAGCAAGGCTCACTCAAAAAAGCCATCTACATCGACACAACGACAAGAGAAAAAGTAGCTGAAAGATACTTTTACAAAACCAAAAAAATCTACACGGAATACTCGTTTCAAAACGGAAAAAAAAACGGAACAGCTATGGCATTTCGCGAAGCCAATGGTGATCCTTGGTCTCTCAATACCTATCTAAACGATACTCTGCACGGCCCTTATAAAACGTGGCACGAAAACGGCCTTCTAATGCAAGAAGGACAATACGACCATGGAATTAAAACCGGCAATTGGAGATTCTTTAACAAAAAAGGAGAACTCGAAAAACAAGTCAACTTCAGCGATACCCTCAGCACTGCCGTTAATTAAACACCAGTCTGTTCGAACTTTACTCTCCCATCCTCAAAATATTCTCCATTTCATCAGGTTCTTTGCTCTGATGAACCTCCGTCTAACAATTGTTCTTCTTATTGCTCTGTTGCCAATTCTCGGCAAAGCTGTTACAATTACCCCAACAGACAAGGAAACTCCAAAGCTCACTGCACAACAATACATCGAGACCTGGAAAGACGAAGCGGTCTATCAAATGGTCGTTCACAAAATCCCTGCTAGCATAACACTCGCCCAGGGTCTGCTCGAAAGCGGAAATGGTAACTCAAGACTTGCCATCGAAGGAAACAATCACTTCGGAATAAAATGCCACAACGATTGGAGTGGCGCCAAAATATTCGAAGACGACGAAACAAAAGGAGAGTGCTTTAGAAAATACGACGATGCCAGCGAATCATTCGAAGACCATTCCATTTTTCTTCAAAAAAAACGCTACGAATCTCTCTTTACCCTCGAAATAAAAGACTATAAAGGATGGGCAAAAGGATTGAAAGAATGCGGTTACGCTACAAATTCAAAATACCCGCAGCTACTAATAAACCTCATTGAACAATATCAACTCACTCAATACGACAAACAAGGGATTGAGCATGTTAAAGACAAGACAACTCCGAATAGATCGCACGGAAAAGCCCCATCTAAAAATAATGAAAATTCCAAGCCGTCTAGAGACAAGGAAGATGGCAAGACTATTAACATCTCCAATAATCGTACAATCAAAGTAAGCGACAACAAAATCAAATTCATTGTTGCAAAGGCTGGTGATACACCCGAAAAAATCGCCGAAGACCTAGAAATCGCTCCTTGGCAAATAAAGTTGTACAACGACCTTCAAAACAACGATACAGTTAAGGAAGGTCAGAAAATTTACATTCAACCAAAAAGATCCAAAGCACAAGACGCAACACATACCGTCTCAAAAGGAGAAACCATGTGGAGCATTTCCCAACAACACGGAATCAAATTGAAAAAACTGTACAAGAGAAATTTGATGTCGCCCGGCTCAGAGCCAAGCCTCGGACAAAAACTTAAACTTAGATAAAATAAAAAACCCTCGGAGTTCCGAGGGTTTTCTTTTCGTTGCCCGAACAGGATTCGAACCTATACAAACGGTACCAAAAACCGTTGTCCTGCCATTAGACGATCGGGCAATTACTCGCTGAAAGCGGGTGCAAAATAAATGCATTCTTTTCAATCGTGCAAACTTTTCTATCTGATTACCTTCGTAGAATATTTTTCAAGCCCAAAAAACGTGATGAAAATAGCAAATTATATCGCTGGAAAGCTTGTCCCTCCTATATCTGGACAATATTTAGAAAACATTCAACCTTCCACAGGAAAAGTGTATTCTTTCATTCCAGACTCCGACAAAGAGGACGTAGAACAAGCGGTGTTGGCCGCACAAGCCGCTTTTCAGGGCTGGTCAAACACTCCGGCTCCCGAAAGATCTCGCATTCTTCAAAGACTTGCAGACCTTATTGCCGAAAACCAAGAAAAACTCGCTTTGGCCGAAAGCATTGATAACGGAAAACCAGTTTCTCTCGCCAATTCTGTTGATATACCACGCGCAGAATCAAACATCCGATTCTTTGCTACAGCTATTATGCACTTCGCAAGTGAAGCGCACATCATGGAGCAATCTGCAATAAATTATACGAATAGAAAACCTGTTGGAATTGTAGGCTGCATTTCTCCATGGAATTTGCCTCTTTACTTATTCACTTGGAAAATAGCGCCCGCTATTGCTGCAGGCAACTGCGTCATTGCAAAGCCTTCTGAAATTACCCCCATGACCGCATACCTCCTATCAGAACTGTGCATTGAAGCCGGCTTGCCTGCGGGGGTGCTCAATATCGTGCACGGATTAGGGGCGAAAACAGGAAACGCAATCGTTTCTCACAAAAAAATTAAAGCCATTTCATTCACCGGCGGCACTTCTACTGGAGCACACATTGCTTCCGTAGCGGCTCCAATGTTCAAAAAACTATCGCTTGAACTAGGCGGCAAAAACCCAAATATCATTTTCGCTGATTGTAATTTTGATAAAATGCTCGCAACCACACTGCGATCGTCATTCAGCAACCAGGGTCAAATATGCCTTTGCGGATCACGCATTTTGATTGAAAAATCTATCTATGAAAAGTTTAAAACAGCTTTTGTAGAGAAGGTTTCCAAAATGCAAATTGGAAATCCTGAAGACCCAAATACCAAAATGGGAGCCGTAGTAAGCGAACCACACATGAATAAAGTCCTGTCATACATAGAGCTTGCAAAACAAGAGGGCGGAACAGTCCTTACCGGAGGGAAAAGAAAAATTATGCCCGGCGAACTTGCTGATGGATTCTTTATAGAACCAACGGTGATTGAAGGGCTCGGTCCGAACTGCAGAACAAATCAAGAAGAGATTTTTGGGCCCGTTGTAACTATCTATCCTTTTGAAACAACAGAAGAGGCGTTGCAAATTGCTAATTCAACAGAATATGGATTGGCAGCTACTGTATGGACAGAAAATCTTACGAGAGCGCACAAGTTTGCCGCTGAATTAGAAACTGGAATTGTGTGGATTAACTGCTGGCTTTTGCGTGATTTGAGAACTCCATTTGGGGGAGTAAAAAGCTCAGGAGTTGGGCGTGAAGGTGGCTTTGAAGCTTTGAAATTCTTTACTGAACCTCAAAACGTTTGCATCGAACTCTAGCGTTCAGATTTATATCCATTTGTAAAAAACCAACCAAAAGCATCGTTGAATCTACCTTCCGCGCGGCGGAGTGAAGATAATAGGGTGAATAAAACTTTCATATTTTCTTTGAGGTTATTTTGTGTTAACTACGAATGATGTTAAGATGTTGTTTCAGCTATGTGAAATTTAACTTCTATTATCACACTCCTAACACTCTTTGAAACGTGAATTTTTAACAATGGTTACCTTATAACCCCGCTCAATGAAATTAATTTAACCTGTGCGGATATAAAATGTCAATTCATGGTAAGAAAGAGATTAAAAATAATTTCCCGAGACGGAATAATCTTCAGAGACAAGCAAGAGGCTCTCGATCACATTGTGCTGCTCGAATTAGCCAAAAAACCAATACATGGAGTTGAAATTGTTTATCTAACAAACGATTCTGTGGAATCTGATATGTACAAAATCATGTGGTTTCAAGATCAAATCGACGTATACACCAAAGCCAAAACCTTCATTTCAGAGAAAATGGGAGGGAAATGGAACTACGCTGAATTCAAGTAATTTTCATTTGACCGTCTTAATAACTCTGTTCAAAACTAAAAAATTCGGTTTCGGCGAAATCCTAGAAACCCTAGCAATTTAGTAACGTAGAATTCGTTGTGCCAAAAGGCACGGCGAAAGCGGTTTTTTATTATCATCGCACTACTTTTTTTCAACCAATTAAGGAACAAGGAAACCATGAAGAGGATCACCATTTTCTTTTTGTTGCTAGCAGCTGGAACTGCAGCACAAGCAGCCCTTCAAAATGACAGTTTGCCTGCAAAGGCAAACGATTTGAAAATCGCTGCAGATGACCCTGAAATCAAGGAAATCGATCGCGTCTTAATGGCGAGCTACCTCAATCACTTCTGCTACAGTTCAGACCAAGCAATACTAAATGCCTTCGGCTACAGCCCAGAGCAAGTGCCAACTTTCGCCCCTGAAATCACAGCGGCTAGAATGAAGGCAATTGATAAAGAAACCCCGTTTGATCTTGTTTATAACAACACTGTTCAAGGTTTCATAGATCTATACGCTGTGAGAAGAAGGGATATCACCACCAAAGTTCTTGGTCAGTCTCAACTCTATTTCCCAATGTTCGAAGAAGCTCTAGCGAAATATGGAATTCCTTTGGAAATGAAATACCTCGCTATCGTTGAATCTGCGCTAAACCCAACAGCTATCTCTTCAGCAGGC
>CALRZB010000019.1:0-18904 GCA_943372555.1 Chryseobacterium gleum
AAGAAGGTGATCAAATTGCAGGAATAGCAGCTGCCACCGAAAATGACCGCTTGGCAGCGCGACTGCTTATTAGCAACACAATTTTATCGGACGTCCTGAATCAACCGCTATTTCAAGACGAACAATATAACCTCATTCAAAACTCTACTGCTTTTGATAAAGAGGTAATCAATATGACCTTCGGTCAATTAAAAAAATTCCTTCTTGAGTCTGATGAAGATTCAATTAAGCGCATGATGCCCGCTCTTTCCAGCGACATCATTGCATTAGTTGTAAAGCTCATGTCCAATGAAGAACTCATAAGCATAAGCAGCAAGGTGTTCAATGCTTTGCCGATTAGTAAAATTGGATCAAAGGGGTATGTAAGCGCTCGGGTGCAACCCAATTCTCCTACCGATAATGTAGAAGACATCGTTTGGCAAGTATTCGACGCATGGTCATACGGCGTAGGAGATTTAGTACTTGGAACTAATCCTGTTTCCAGCGACCCAATAATGGTAGCTCGCATTGAAAAGGCGTTAAACGAGTTACTCGTCACTTTCCAATTGGAAGACATAATGCCCAATTGCGTGCTATCGCATATTGATATTCAATCACAAGTCGAAAGTGTTCAGCCTGGAACAACAGGAATTTGGTTTCAGAGTCTAGCGGGTACCGTAGATGCCAATCAAACATTCGATGTTACCATAGAAAAAATGCAGACGCACGCCGACGCGAGAAAAGGAAAACTCTATGGGCTTTACGCAGAAACAGGACAAGGAGCAGACGCTACAAACGGCCATGGCGAAGGATTCGATATGGTTGTCCACGAATCACGCAAATATGGTTTTTTACGTGCGTTAAAACAACGCATGCAAGACGATAAAACACACACCACAACCCCATGGGTATTCCTTAATGATGTGGCCGGTTTCATCGGACCCGAAGTATTTCGTACAAAAGAACAGCTCGTACGTTGTTGTTTAGAAGACCTTGTAATGGGCAAATTGCATGGGCTCACCATAGGTCTGGACATCTGCACCACGCTACATATGGACGTTACACTAGATGATCTCGATTGGTGTATTGATAAGATTATGCCTGCAAATCCGGCGTATTTCATGGCGCTTCCTACGAAAAACGATCCCATGCTTAGTTACCTTACTTCCTCATTTGCAGATCATGTCCGAGTGCGCGAGCAATTTGGCTACAAAGTAAATGACGCCATGTGGGAGTTTTTCAAGCGAATCGATGTAATTGGTTCTGATAATAAACCAACAGATAATTTTGGTCAGCCCAATCAAGTCTATTTGCGCTATTGCAAAGCGAAAGGAGATTTACGCAGCGATGAGACTATTCTGTCGGAAGGTAAAGCTGCCATGGAAAGAGTTCGTAAAAGAGGTGTCCCAATTGCAGAAGGCTATGGAGAAAATACTTGGCAATTACAGCCTTCTTTGGACAAAGAAATTCGAGAATTATATAAGGATGCAAAGTATTGTTTGTGGACAGAATGGGAGTCATCCTATCTGCAGGCAATAGGTAAAATCGTAGTAATAGACTCTATGTCTGCAAATAGAATAGATTACGTGTATCATCCGGCAAGTGGCGAAAAACTTTCACAGGAAGCGTTACTGAAAATTCAAAGTCTCAGAAAGAAATTCAAAAGAAAAACACCGGATGTACAAATTATCATTTCAGACGGTTTGAATACGCGATCACTAATGGACGAAGGACATCTTAAAATATTTCTCCCTTCTATCCATAAAGAATTGAAAGAACTAAACTTGTCTATCGCAGAAACATCTATCGTTATTCGCAACGGACGTGTTCGCGCAGGCTACGAAACTGGCGAAAAACTATTTGGAAAAGATACGTCACGCAAACACTGTATTATCCATGTAATAGGTGAGCGTCCTGGCACAATACATCGCAACTTCTCTGTTTACATCACCGCTGCAGACGCATCAACTTGGAACCTTAAAGGAAAAGTTGATCACGATATCACACGTGTCATTTCAGGTATTAGCGATACAGCATATCTACCAGTTGACGCAGCAAAAGAAGTAGCCTCAATCATCAAAGTGATGATGAATTAATTTTTGTTTTTCAGTTTTTTTTTATTGAACAATCTTAAACAAATTGCTTAAGACTATTCTTATAACAAATACTAACAAGAAAAAACCTATAAAAAATTATAGTATCTAATCATTTTGGAATATCGCATTCATTCCATCCTGCATCCTTTTGAAGTTACCGCTCACGGGATGATGTATTACTCTTATCCCATAATTGTTTAACCAAGCCGCTGGAATTTTTCTAGAAACATCGGTTTTTCCTAATGCAATTATGATATCTGGTGAAAATAGGTCTATTTCTTTTTCTAAAATAGGACGATACTTTTCTTCAAAATTCAATTGAAAAGATTCGCGCGCAATCGAATCGTTTATAGATTTATTAGTCGGATCCAAGACTTTATACTCTTTTACAAAATCTGAAAACAAAAACAGCCTTGAATCTGATAAAAATGGTTTAAATGCCGTCGCATAAATGCCTTTGTTCCCACTCTTAAACCAACGATCTACGCCAAACGGTGTCCCATAAACACGATTCTCTTTTCTGAAAATATTAAATACGTTGTCCGTGTGCCGAGGCTCAAGACCCAATATTAACACTTTCTTATCCGCTGCACTATCCCCGTAAAGAAGCGGCATATCCATGCGGATATCATTTGCTCTTACTAAAATATTCTCTTTCGATAATTTTAAATCGTCCGACGCTTCATTGTGACGCTTTAGTTCCTGATAAAAACCCCCTGCTTGCAGGACATCCTCATAAAATGAATACAAATCAACCATAACGATTTTTCTACGTATTAAGAACTAAACCAACACTGACTCCATTATGCAAAGAAACCTCTTCCAAATCGATACTATTATCTGGATACAAAGTGGACAATTGAATTTCTTCTGGAATTGCCTTTGCACTAGTTAAATGAATGCCATCTGTATCTTCATCCTCTTCACGTAATTCAAAATACTCCCACAATAATTCATGTATTCGACTCCATTCATTCGGATAAAGCTCATTGAAATACTCTACGAGATCAAAATTATCTTCACAAATTGCCTCTCCACCCATATCATGGGCCGATTGAATATCACCACTTCGATTCATAAATAGCACAGATTCTGTTCTAAATTTATCAATGGTATTAGTGACAATATATCCAACGAATCCATACCATTCCTCATCAGTCTCTTCAAGATGGGTTTCAAAAAAACCAATTGCAATTATTGCCGGTTTTTGATTCGGACTATAATCTTGATAAAGTTCATCTTCATCATCAAAAAAACCTGCATAAATCCCTACACTCCTCGTTTCTAAAGTCGATTTTTCGCCAGTGAAATCATCTGCCACTCCAATCCACTTCCCCCTCATCGGGCCCACCTCGAAACCCTGTTTCCATTTAGCTTGAAAAAGACCCTCAGAAAAAGCAAACTCAATATTCCCAGAAACGTTATTTGCTTTATTATGGAAAACCCCCTTTAGAACTAGGCCATCCAACTTACCGTGAACAGTTCCAATTTCTTGATTTTTTCCCATTTCATAGGTTGCATTAACTGTTCCATCCACATCTTCACTAAACAGTATATGTCCTATGCCATTATTTATGGAATACCTCTTATTATATAAAATCATTTTTTCAATTTATTGTTTTTCTACCTTGATAGAGCTACTATAGATATTACTTGTCGGAACATCGATTCCCGTTGTTCGTTTAATAGCCTCCGCCAATGTTTTAGTGGATGGAGCAGTCATACTTTGCTCGACACATTGAAAAGTAGTTCCTTTAGGCACCATAGCACCTTTACCTGTTATAGGCACAATAACTGTTACACTGAATGAGTAAGCCATAGGTTTGCTTATTATTAATTATAAGACCAAATTATGACTCAAGAATGAACTAATAATGATCAAGTATGGCCAAGTATTTGGCAGCTTACAATGTGCCATTGCGTTCAATCCAAATAAGTGAATTCGGCTCCTTTTCATAAAGAAAAAGATTTAATGACTCTTTAAACCTATCACGACTTAAATAACTTGTGCCAAACAACTTTTCAATTTGAAAAAAATACTTTTCATTAGCTTCAATCCCAGATAATCCCTGAAAACAATAGAACAACACCACTCTTTGCTGAAACGAATCCCAATTCCTTAAACAGACTGCAATAAATTGAACAATCTCAGCAAAAACGTTATCAAAATTCACGAAGCCAACCACTTTGGAGTGTGCAAGCATCACACTAAGCACTCTACCTATATTATAAGAATGGATTTCGTCGGTTCTAATAAAGTCTAAACCGTAATTCGCCATTATCTCAGAATACATAGTATTAAGCTCCTTAAACGAAGCTTTATTCTGACGATTTAAATAAGTCATGCATAGCTTAAAACAAATATCATTCGCTGCGCTATGTGAACCAAGGTTTGTTCCTCTCCTATACAATTCTAAACCTTTCTCATAGTTTGGAAGAGTAAAATTCGGATCTGCTAATCTTTCGAAAAAAGAATTTCTAACCAACAAATGATCTGAAAAATGCTTGTATAAATTGAGTTCAAATTTAGAATCAGCTCTCGCAATTCTATGCAGTTGAGTGCCCAAAGAAATATATATAATATTAAAATTACTCTCGTTTACTTCAGTCTGTAACCTATCAAAATAAACACGCAGAGTTTTCCAATGACTATTTTCAAAATTGATAAACAACAATGAATTTGCAGTCTTAACCTCTAATTCCAAATCCAAGTCTTTAAGGTTTAATCTAGCATTTGAAAAAGCATTATGATAATTATTCCACTTTAAATCTTTATCAATCACGCTGCACAATTTATCAAGAGTATCGAGATAAAAATGATTCTCAACACCTTGATCCAAATACAATCGTTTAAAAGTCGAGTCAGAAATATTGACTCCAAATTTCTGCTTTATCTCAACGCTCATTCTAACACAATCAGGTCGATTCCTGACCTCTATTCCCACTCGATGGTTAATTTCTGATTTAAGCCTTTGGAGAATTTTTTGGTCTATAAGATGTCTTGGTTTAGGCATATTATTTCGTGTCAAAAAATAAATACAAATAAAGTTGCAAATTTCTATTCTTCAAATCTCTATAAACCATCAAATAGATAAATGTAATAATTCAGCTAGAAAAAGAAAGACATAATGAAAACACTAAAGTTTGCAAATCAAAAGAAAAACTTATAATTCTATCATTAGGCCCACGGTATTTCCATTATTTTTTCTGACCTCTTCTAAATCGAGCCAGTCACCTTGGTTTATTTGAGTAAGTTGCAATTCTTTTGGAATGTCTTTTGTTAGCGACAAATAGAGTGTATCATTGTCTTGATCTTCCTCAGAGCAATAAAAGAATTCCCCTTGTCGCTTTTCTATTTGTGCCCACTCATTTGGATATGTTTTTTTGAACTGAGCAACTAAATCAACGCCATCTTCGGTTGAGGCTTCTCCTCCCATATCATGTGCACTAATAGTTTGTCCGAAATCATCCATAAATAACACAGATTCTGTTCTGCATTTATCGCACGTGTTGGTAATTACACTACCAACGAAACCATACCATTCATTGTCTGTACCAACTAAATGACTACCGAAAAACCCGATTACAATTATATATGGTTGATCTTCTGAGCTGTAAGAAGGAATTAGTTCATCAGAATCCTCGTCATAAAGTGCAGTGTAAATACCTACTTTGTTTTCTGAATTTTCTTCTTTTAAAGTATCATTTACTGAGTGAGTTTTTCCAATCCACTTACCTTTCATTGGGCCAAGTTCAAGGCCCTGTTTCCATTTAGCAGTTAACCCGTTTTCTGTAAATGTTATTTCAATAAGTCCTGCAATATTGTTTTTTTTGTTGTGGTAAATTGCTTTTAACAAATTGCCATCTAAAGTGCCGGTCAGCACACCACCTTTATATTCTCCATTAACGTTGTTGTCTTTACCCTCTTTAAAAACAATAGAATCTTGTCCATTGTTTAGAATATAAATTTCGTTGAATTTTACCATTACTTTTTGATTTGAATTTTATACCTACTCTAAAGGCTTTCCGGAATTCGCCTCGTTGATTAAAGTCGTTTCTGGCTCCACCTTTTTCTTTTTGTAAAATTGGGTGGTCAAACCGCGAGCTTTCGCAGACCGTAGTGATTTTTAAACTTGCCCTTAACTGTTACATTAAATGAGTATGGCATTGGGTTGTACATTTTATGATAAGCCAAATTATAACTCTAGAATGAATCAAAAAAATTCAAGTATGGTCAAGTATATCGATTCCTATATTATGCCATTCAGCCCTATCCAAACAAAGGACTACTCTTTGTTCAAAAGAAAACCAGACTATGAAATTCTAAAAAATTATAGATACTTTGAAGGTAGTTTACTGCTCGTTATAATCCAGATCCTTCGCGAACGTTTCGCTCAGAAAATTTAGAGAGATATAAGCAAGCAAAAAGACCAGCCCTCCTATCAAAGCTGCGGAATGCACATTGCCGACATATGCTTCCAACCCTTTGTAAGCAAGTGTCATTGGAATCACTAATCCCCTCACCATCCCCGGAACAGAAGTAGTTACAGTTGCTCTCAAGTTTGTCCCAAACTGTTCTGCTGCCATACTCACAAATAGCACCCAATAGCCAACAGACAATCCAATCAAAAAACACAACACATAAAACGATTCAATTGATAAACCTTTTCCATATAAAAAAAACAAGACAAGCGGAACGGTGAGATTAAAATACCAAAGAATAATCTTCTTGCGCGTTTTAAAAATCTGGCTCAGCCAACCACTCAATAAGTCTCCAACAGCAAGTCCGGAGAACAACAGCATAATAGCAATTCCAACAGCCACGGTTCCGCCCTGTACATTATTAGTAGAAGCAAATTGTTCTGAAAACTTAATCAAAATTCCAAGTCCATACCAATTGGGAAGTCCAATAGCAATGCACGCTAGATATTTTTTTACACGAAGCTTATCATTGAATAGCAATTTTAAACTGCCGCGGGTTTTGGATAAATCTGCTCGTTCAAACAGATGACTCTCCATGGTCATGGAGCGCATCAACAACAAAAGAAGTCCAAGAAAACCCCCGAGTATATATACCGATTGCCAATTTTCAAGAGAAAAAATATGGAAACTTGTTCTGCTAATTAACGCCGCCACAATAGCTCCGCAGGCACCCATTGTAACGATAATCATGGTTGCATAACCGCGTTTTTCTTTGGAAAATATTTCGCTCACTAATGTTACAGCGCCTCCCAATTCACCGGCCAAACCGAGTCCAGCCAAGAATCGCACAACAATATATTGTGGGATATCAGTTACAAAAGCATTGGCCAAATTGGCAACGGAATAAAGCAATATAGCACCAAACATAATTTTACGTCGACCATATTTATCGCCAATAATTCCCCACAGGAAACCCCCGATTAACAAGCCGGCCAGTTGCCACAAAAGAAGTTGATAATCGTATTTAGCAATAAGCGCCGGATCACTTATTCCAATGCTTGCGAGGCTTTGTTTAGACACAACATTAAATACTTGCAGATCAAAAACGTCAACGAAATAACCTAGTGCAGCGACTACAACAGAAAGGGAGAGTTTTCTATCCATGGTGCAAAGATAGGAAGCGTAGAAAAATAGTGAACTAACGTGATTAAGCTCCTGCATTATCGTTTCAAAATACACGGCTATTATAGAATCACTTTTAACATACGTTGCATATGTAATATGTTATCTTTTTCAAGAAAAATTGATGTTATAGGTAAATTACACAAGAAGTCTATAAGTAGACTTTTGTTCCATGAGCCCGAAAACAAAAAGAAACAATGCTTTCAAGCAAGTAATTATTGCATTACTTGACTACAAAGTGATGTCTCAGCGCCAACTCTCCATAATGCTGGACACCTCACCTTCAAATCTCAACCAAAGAATCAACGCCGGCAGTATGAGGCCCGACATGATCCTAAAACTAAACGAGATTTTCAAAACAGACATCCTACAACTCACTATTAGACACCAAAACGGCGAAAAGCTCAAGTCACTCATGAAATCGCTCGATGCCCCAAATGCACTCAACAAAGAATCTGTTACTGAATTCAAAAACACGATTGAAGAACAAGAAAAAACAATCGTCTATCTGCAAAATCAAGTAAACACTCTCATCACCACAATAGGCAGCCTAATTCAAAAAACCGAATAGAGTCTATCAACTAATTCTAGCCGCTGAGAAATAGAGGCTCATTCTTCCTGATTCACTAAAAATCCATTTTAAGCATTCGCATTGCATTCATTTATTAATTAAATTAATTTTACATTAATAAATGACCTAAATTGACAATTAAATAAAATTCATTTCTCCGGGACCTTTGTGCTTTGAATAACTCATCTATCGCTGGCGTGACTGTGGTAGTGAGTCTTAATCTTGATCCGTTATGGCGCCAAGGTTCCGCTAAGCACGCTCAGAAATTTTGGGTTAAAATGTGCGACATAAACCAGTACCCTTGTAAAACTAGTTGATACGAAATAATCATTTCTTAATAATTCCCTGCCATTTGAATCAAAACTGACTCGTTTATTAGCCCTAATTTCAAAGCTATACAATGAGAATTTTCTTATCTACTGTTTGTCTGTTTATCGCAACAATCGCCAACAGTCAAATCACTATCGCTGAAGCACGCGCTCTTGGCCCTGGAAACACGGTTACGATAAAAGGTATAATCACCAACGGTTCGGAACTCGGTCCTATCCGTTACATCCAAGATGCTACTGCCGGCACCGCATTGTATTTCCCTTCGATTACCAACAGCCTTCTTCGTGGCGATAGCGTTCAAGTGACTGGAACTTTGGTTGACTTCAACAATTTGCTCGAAATTAATCCGATTTCAAGCTCAAATGTTCTTAATACAGGCAATGCTTCTCCAATTCCAATTGTTCTTTCTCCATCGCAATTATCAGAGACTTTTGAGGGTCAACTTACACGGATCAATAATGTAACTTTTGCTGCAGGAGGAAACGCATTCACAGGAAATCAATCCTACACGTTTACAAACTTGCAAGGCGAAAGCGCAACAATATTTGTTAGAAACGGATCACCATTGGTTGGAACAACAATTCCTATTAGCGGTGTCAACATTATTGGATTGACATCACAATTCCAGTCGATCTATCAATTAATTCTTCGAGATGCAAACGATATTATCCCAACTGCCTCGATCAATATTATATCATCTGTTAGTGTAGGCAACATCAGCACTTCTTCGTTCGACTTAGACTGGACAACAGATATCGCAGGAACTACAGAAGTCAATTACGGCTTGACAACTGATCTCGAACTCGGAAACTACTCAGATCTTACTGAAGGAACTAATCACGCAATAAGCCTATCTGACCTAGAGCCAGGTATGATATATTATTGCCAAGCTTATTCTGTCGCAGGCAACGATACAGCATTTGCCCCTATTCGTCCTTTCGGCACAGAATCACTTTCAAGCGGTGATATTAAAGTTTACTTCAATACTTCATTAGATTATAACTATGCCACTTCTGAAGAAGCAGTTTTACTCTATCACTCCATCGACGACACCTTAATCTCCTACATCAATCGAGCAGAACTGACTTTAGATTTAACCATCTATGATTTCGACAATTCCAATATCTCGAATATTTCAGAAGCAATCAATGCGGCTTACGACAGAGGAGTAAGAGTTCGTTTTATTTCTGATGCCGAGCAAGAGCCTACTAACCTAGGCGTCCTTGATTTGAACCCAGCAATTCAACGAATCATTAGCCCGCTCGGATCAGAATACAACATCATGCACAACAAATTTGTGGTTATTGACGCTTTACACGAAGACCCTCTAAAACCAATCGTTTGGACAGGTTCTACCAACTGGACCGATCGTCAAATCAACAGAGACAACAACAACGTTGTCATCGTTCAAGATCAAACTTTAGCTAAAACATATACACTTGAATTTGAGGAAATGTGGGGAAGCAATAATGAATTCGCTGACCTTGCAGAATCTAAATTCGGACCTTACAAACTCGACAATACTCCGCACGAATTCGTAATTGGAGGCAAACGTGTTGAAAGTTATTTCAGTCCAAGCGACGCGACAAACAATCAACTATTGGATGTTATTTCCAACGCAGACAACAACTTGTATTTTGCATCTATGTTGATCACTAGAAATGATTTGGCTACTGCAATTGTGGGGGCTAATTCTTCGGGTATTGATGTTCTTGGAGTAATAGATGATAGTCTTTCAACAACACAATACTCAACGCTGATTGGAGGATTAGGTTATGATAGACTTGCAGTAAATGAAGATTCAACAATCATCATGCACCACAAATACCTTTTAGCGGATGTTAACCAAACTAATAGTGATCCGACGCTTTGGGTAGGTTCCCACAATTGGTCAAATAGCGCAAACCAACGCAACGATGAAAATACCTTGGTTATTCATGACGATCTCATCACGAATTTGTTCTACCAAGAGTTCATGGCGAGATTCCAACAACTTCCATCAGATACGGCTACTGCTCCAGACTTGGAAGCACCAATAATAACATGTTCTCCTGACTTGATAGAGTATATCGATGCTCCCGCGAATTTTACAATACTATCAGTCACTCCTCCAACAGCGACCGACAATGTTAGTGTGCTTGAAATTACAAGCGATTTTTCGGGCACATCTGAAGTTTCAGGAATGTTCTTCGCTGGTGAAACTCTAATTACTTATACCGCAATCGATCCTTCAGGAAACGAATCAACTTGCACAACATCTGTTACGGTTGTTATAAATCCAGATATTCTTGCACCTATAATTGAATGTCCATCTGATATTTTCGTTCAAGTGACATCTCCATCTACAACAGCTGAAGTAACCGTTCCTGCACCAAGCGCTTCAGACAATGTTGGGGTAATTACACTAACAAATGATTTTAATTCTACATCAACAGCCAGCGGAACATATCCAGCAGGCACAACAACAGTAGTTTTCACAGCCTCTGATGCTGCAGGTAATTCTTCAACGTGCAGTGTAGATGTCGTTGTGGAAATTGTACAATCCATTTCGGAAGAAAAAAATTCGAATATTCAATTGTATCCGAATCCAGCGCAAGATCAAATCACTGTAGTTTGTCCAACAGGTCTTGATGGGTTTAAGATATTAGATATAACCGGTAAAGTGATTTTAGAAAAACGCAATACTAGTGCTTCACAAACCATCGACATTTCAAACTTATCCAATGGTATTTACTTCGTGGAGGTAAGACAGGGTCGTGAAATAAAGAGAATTCGTTTTTGTAAAAACTAACTCACTTTTCGCTAAGATGCCAATATTGCGCTAAGGAAGCCAAGAGGGAACATTTTCTTTGCTTCTTTGCGCCCTCCCTTTGCCTTCTTTGCGCTTTCCCTTTGCGAACTTAGCGTCTATCCAATAGTTCAGCTGTCAAGTATGCCAAACGTTGAATTTATTTCCCATAAAACGACAAGAGTAAAAGGTATACGATTAACATATATGATACGGTCTGTTAAGCAGTTCTTGTAAGGATTTCATTTCTGTCATTTCTTGGTCCAAAAAATTGACATGACTGAAAACGAAATCTCTCGAATTGTTATCACTCTGTCCATCCGTATTCACCGCGAACTAGGACCTGGATTGCTCGAAAGCGTCTACCAAGAATGCCTATACTATCTATTAAAAAAAGAAGGACTCAAAGTCGTAAAAGAAAAGCCTCTTCCATTAGTATTTGAAGAAGTGCGACTCGACACAGCCTACCGCCTGGATCTTCTTATCGAAGATAAAGTGGTGATAGAATTAAAAAGTGTCGAACATATTTCAGGACTACATTATGCCCAAACGTTGACATACATCAAACTCGGTCACTACAAACTCGGACTCCTTATTAATTTTAATGTTCCTCTACTAAAGGACGGAATTCGTAGAATAGTTCACAATATCGATGACGATCAAAAAAGATTCTGAAAAAATACATTTTGGTAGTTGGTAGTAAGAAATACCAAAAAAAAGGAGCCTCAATTAAGGCTCCTTAAATACAAAAACTATTTCCCTAAATTCAAATAAAAAACAATCCAATCCCCCACACTATCAAACTTCCACACTATCAAACTTTCTAACTATCTCAGTCTTCTTCCGTCTCGAAGAACTCTTTAAAACGTTGAAGGAATCCGATGCTACGGTCTTTTGGCTTTGGACCCTTGACTGGGGACACCGCTTCTTCTAGCTGTTCCTCAATTTCAGTTTCCGCCACTGGCTCCTCAATTTTGAAATTACCTGACTTACGTAATTCGTTTTTCTCAAGCAATTCCAAGCCGTTGATTACAAGTCCAACGCCTGTGCTCAATGATGGCTGGAGCATATCTTCTGATGGAGCTTTAGCTACGTGCTCGTTTGGATAACCAACTCTGCAACTCAAGCCAGTGATATATTCAACCAATTGACGCATGTGCTTCAATTGAGCGCCACCACCAGTGATTACAATACCACCAATCAATTGCTTTTCAAAACCGCTATTCTTGATTTCGAAATGAACGTGTTCCAAAATTTCTGTCATACGTGCCTCAATGATGTGCGCCAAATTCTTAACGCTAATCTCTTTTGGCTCGCGACCTTTAAGACCTGGAATCACCACGATATCGGTATCCTTATTCTCAACCGCCAACGCGCTTCCGAAGCGAGTTTTAAGTTGTTCTGCTTGATTGCGCATAATTGTGCAACCGTGCTTGATATCCTCCGTGATAATATTACCACCGAAAGGAATCACCGCTGTGTGACGAATTATTCCGTCTTGGAAAATAGCGATATCCGTTGTACCACCTCCAATATCAACAAGAGCAACGCCTGCCTCCTTTTCTTCCATGCTTAATGCAGCGGCAGAACTAGCAAGTGGCTCGAGTGTAAGATCGCCAACGGTCAAACCTGCTTTTTGTACGCACTTATAGATATTGCGAATAGCGCTCATCTGGCCAGTGATGATATGGAAGTTCGCTTGAAGGCGAGCTCCGCACATACCAATTGGTTCTTTGATGCCGCCTTCCGCGTCGATTGTAAATTCTTGTGGAAGAACATGAATAATCTGTTCTCCTGGAAGCATTGCCAAGTTGTACATATCTTCAATCAGCGCATCGATATCGTGCTGCGTGATTTCATCTTCTTGGTTCTTGCGCGTGCGCATACCATTGTATTGAAGACTCTTGATATGCTGACCAGCAATACCAACGTTCACCAATTTGATGTCCACTCCACTTTTTTCGGAAGCTTCTTCTACAGCAGCCTTGATGCTCGCTACAGTTTTTTCAATATTGGCAACAACGCCTCGACTCACCCCAATGCTTTCGCTCTTCCCAATGCCGAGAATTTCAATTTTGCCATTTTCTGTTCGGCGTCCAACAAGACATGCAATCTTGGTGGTTCCAATGTCGAGTCCGACAATAAGATCTTGGTTCATATTCTTTTTCTAATTCGTTAACTGTTTTCTTTCACAAACAACCTGTCCCTCGTATTCAAGGTGAATACTGCTGTACATATTGAGGTCGCGTGTTTGTAGCGTGTTCGTGTAGAAGGTTCTCAATTTCTTGAACTTCAAGTCCAGGTTATTGACATCTCCAATAAAAATCCGGTGTTCCCCAACGCGAGGAATTATTTGCACATTGCGTGCCGCATCTATAAAAACGTGTTCCACCTGCGCCATCAAAAATTCATCTTTGCGAATATGCATGGTGAAAAAATAAATATCATCCAGCATCGACTTGAAGGCCCACTGCTCGTCTTTGCGCGCTTCTTCTATCGATTTGTTCAATAATTTTTCTTGAATATTCCCTGTAAATACCGGCAGTTTCATTGCATAACCAGGAGTAACGGGCATGGTAAATCCATCAATATCGATATACATGCTCGATCCATCTTGATTGAATACACGAGCAACAGGTTGGCGCTGTTGAATCTTCACCACAAAGCGACCATCGACTGTTGTAAATACATCAGCACTTTTCACCGAAGGGTGAGCAGACAATTTATCGTGCAGCTTTTGAATATTGATTTGAGTGAGCTGTTTGCCAATCAAACTATCATTCTTTGATTGAATCAAACTAAGGACAGTAGCATTATCAATGAAGAACTTTCCTCCTTGGTCTTGAATTTCGATTTCAACCTTCCAGCACTTTTCTGCCTTCTGCTGATCTCCCGCAAAAACGATCAAGGAAACTACACCGGCTGCTAAAATTCCTAGGATTGAATACACCAAAATGCGCTTTCCCTTGCCTCCCTTTTTTTTCGGGTTTGGAGAAACAAGCGTCTCATCAGGTGTTGACCCGATGTTTTCTGGCTCATCATATGTCTTGAAACGGTTATTCACAGTGGGATTCAGATCTTTTACGACCTATAACTTTAATCCCACTAAACTCTTATATAATAAGATGTTGTTATCCGAAATCTTGAGAACTTATCCAATGTGGGGTGTTAGTTCGTGGGGTGGTGGGGTGGAAATTGAGTTAAGTAGAAACAAATGCACACAAGTGAACACAAATGCACACAAGTGAACACAAGTGAAAACAAGTGAACACAAATAAAAAATCATTTGGGTGCACTTGTGTTCACTTGATTTCATTTGGATTAACTATCAAACTACCAAACTCTCAAACTACCAAACTATTTAATCCGATTCTTCAAATCATCCGCCCCGGTCTTTCTATCTTTTGCTTTGATATTCTGATTGCCGAAATTATAACTCACGTTGACACGGAACTGACGTGACTCCCATCCTCCTGCGGCATCCATTAATAATCCACCGTAGTCCGAAACCCCTCTCCATCTTGATGTCCAGAAAACGTCACCTATCGACATTCTTACGACCAGCTTATCTTTCATGAAGGTCTTTTTCACCCCCAAATCCAAACTCCACATTGGTTCGTTCTTAAACGTTCCACCCCACATGCCAGGACCTGAATACCATCCACTCACTTCGAAACCCAATGTCTTTGTCGCGGTGAAGGAATTATTCATGTAGAAATTATAGCCGAATCGACGAATGTCGATAACCAAATTGTTTCCAAAATCAGCTTTATTATGAATCTGAGTAACGTTGATATTCACATAACTATTCCACCATTTTTTAATTGGAATTGGGCTACCCAAATTCAAACTAAAATATTCTTGATATCCCAAATTCTTCGGACTAATATATGATCTCGAAACTTCAGTAGTATCCGTAATTTCAGTAAAGAAATCATTGGTTCGTGAATACGATAATGTAGTATTCACCATATACATATAAGTATGTGTCAATTCAATGCTATTGGTAAACTGCGGACGAAGGTTTACATTTCCTTTCGAATAACTCAATTCATCCAGACGATATTCAAAAGGATTCAAATCTTGATAGCTCGGACGATCGATACGTCGGCTAAATGTCAAGTTGAATGAATTCATTGCATTCTTGGTATACGTGATTGCTGCTGAAGGGAAAAGCTCGACATAATCTCTGTCAATCTTTTCATAATCGGTAGCAGTGAAGGCCAGTAACTCGCCGCGACTCTTTGTCTGCTCAGCACGCAGCCCTGTTTGAATAGAGAACTTACCAAAAATCCTATTGTAATTCACATAAACCGCGTTGATGTTTTCTTTATAATCGAAGGTATTTGAACGAGTAGTATCTATGGATTGGATGTCATCCGCCACGTTGAAAAAATCCAATCCGTTCTTGGTTTGAACAAGAGATGATTTAAAACCAAGCCCCAATTTTCCTTTTAAAAAGTCCTGCTCATAGTCGGCTTTCAAAGTCAACAAATCAATCAATGTTGTTGTGTTATTCTGGAAATTGCTTTCATATAGCACCACATTTTCTGAGGTGTTGTAATAGGTATTTGGCTGATAGTTATTACTGAAAAAATCAAAAACACCATAGTCCAAATCGACATTCAATTCATGGCCAGTGGTATCGGCATAATGATAATTCATGTTTGCAGCGACATTGTCGCGACGACCAATATTTCGAGACTCTGCAATCAATACACGGTTTTGACTTGGATCAATATCGGTGATTGCAGTGCGTGTATTTCCATACCAATTGTTTTCACTTGCTTGGCCATTCACCATTATGCCAATAGAACTTTTGCTATTGATAAAATAATCAACTCCGCCTTTATAATTGTGTTTCAGCCCATCAGAAGAATTATCCGAGAATTGATCGTAGAAAGAACCATTTTGTCTCCTTTCAAAATCCATATAGCTCCAAGATTTACCCCAGTTGTTGCCGTAGTTGCCATAAACATTCCACTTCTCAGTACGATGGTTTAGCGTCAGACTTGTATTGTACTTCGAATAGCGTTGCACTCCGTATCCTAGAGAGAGCGTGCCGTTGGTACCAACATTTTTATTCTTCTTTAAACGAATATTAATAATACCCGCATTTCCTGCCGCATCATATTTCGCCGAAGGGTTGGTAATAATTTCAATGCTTTCAATATTGCTGCTTTGCATATTCTTGAGCATATCCTTTAAGGCGTCGCCATCAAGCGGAGTGAGTTTGCCATCGATATAAACAACAATTCCTCCCTTCCCTTTCACCATGATATTCTCATTATTGTCAACCATTACACCTGGCGCTTTTCTCAATAGTTCGAGCGCATTTAGACCAACAGCATTTGTCGTTCCTTCCACATTGAAGATGGTTTTGTCGGCTTTTATTTCTACTAGCGGTTTTACATATACGACCTCGAGCGCCTGCATTTCAGCTGAAGCTGGAAGCATTTTGATTGGCTCCGCTGTGAGCATTACCCCTTCAGTGTATTCAAACGGTGTTGAAAAAAATGGAGCATAGCTCGTCAATCGATATTGTAAAAAGTAATTACCTGAAGGGATATCTTCAATTATGAAAAGACCTGTTTCATTTGTTGCCACAGCCTTCACCATCACAGAATCGGAGGTGTTTTGGAGAATTACGTTAACAAATTCCAAAGGCTTTCCAGCTTCATCTGAAACGGTGCCTGAAATTTGAGCATTGAGGGAGATGGTCAAAAGTGACGCGAAGAAAAAGAGTACTGATTTCATAGATTTTTTGATCTGGCGCCAAAAGTATCTCTCAACATGACAATTGGATGACAAAAAGTGATGAACGGAGGAGTGTTTAACAATCGTTAGCACACGATTAACAGTCCTTTAGGACTTTTTACTCTGCATGCATTGCATTTTTGTAGAGTCTTTTGAACCCAAAGGGTTTTTAAAGGTTTTCATAGTGGTATTATACCGAACTCACAGAGTTCATCTGGAGAGCGGTTTTGGTTAAAGGTTTAGTGACATAGGGCTGCCAACGGGCGGCCCTTTTGTTTTTTTCGATTTTTTCGAATTTTCGAATTTCGATTTTTCAGAGTTCGAAAAATTCGAAATCGAGCTTTTTGAAGGATGAGTGGACCACATCTTTGTCACACTTAAATGAAAAACCACCTAACTTTTTTAAAAATGATGTACCCTCAAATCAAAAATTTGCGCATTATGCGAGACTTCAAGCAAGAATATGTAGCTGCATATCTAGACATCAGTCAGCCGGAATACAGCAGATTAGAAACAGGCACGCGCACAGCGAGAGCTAAGGAGATGGAAAAATTGGCTCAACTATATGGTATTCGCATCGACCAACTAATGCAATCTGAAATTGCCATTGAAGTTGCAACTAGCATTGCCAAGCCATTCAAGCGCAGTGATGCAATACCACGCGACATAGTAGACCGATTGATTGACAATAATGGTGAATTGCTTCGTAACCTAATAGACCACCAATCCAAGACCGAAAAGATTATTGATAAGCTCTTCTCTTTTATTGAGCGGAAATCAGGATCAGAGGTAGCTTACCGAGAAATGACGAGCATGAGCCCAGTCAACGAAGAATTCAACAACTTAAGAACAAACGATAAATAGTTGAAAAAAAAACTCAAAATTCGCAACCTATCTGAAACCCTAGCGTATTAACCAAGTATTACTAACAAATTTGACCACACATGACACTCCATTATTCACCAAATAATTCCGGAGCAGAAATTTCAGAGATACCTCGCGTCCTATACTTGGATGACGATCAAGGCAATCTTGATTCTTTTCGCGCAAACTTCAGAAACGAGTTTGACATATTCATTGCTACAACCCCTGTAGAAGCTTACAATCTTATAGAAAGTGAGGGTATTCAAATTGTAATTACTGACCACAACATGCCTAGCATGAGTGGCGTAGAGTTTCTTGAGAGCATTTCAAGAGACTATCCATACGTGCAGCGCATTTTGTTAACGGGTTACACAGATTTGATTCCTGTGGTAGAAGCTGTCAATAAGGGAAAAGTCTTCCGTATTATGACCAAGCCATTCAATATGAGTGAAATCTCTAAAATGGTGAGTGAAGCTTGGGAGCAATGCAAGGATATGTTCGAAAAAGAACGTGCAATCCAACTATTGACAAGACAAAACCAACAGTTTGAATTTATTCTAAGACAGCGTTTACTTTCGTAATATCTGCCTTGGAGATTTTAGTGCGATTTAGCACTTGTGTTTGATAGACTAAATTACCGATGAAAAATACTAGCCCCGAGAGCCTTACTCTTCGGGGCTTTTCTCTTTTAAGGCTTCAAAAATTCGGAGGTAACTATTTCATTACTTTCCTGAATATCTCGGTCAACCATTTTTATTTTGAAACGACAAGTATCAAAAGCCGAAGGAAGGTAATATGTGGTCATTTTCAACTTAATTATTCCGCTTTGACTTGGATCTTGTCCTGTTGGTTTTGCCCATGGCACACGATAATAGAACGGAGCGGCCTCTTCATTCACACATGGATCGAGTTGAC
>CALRZB010000020.1:0-18776 GCA_943372555.1 Chryseobacterium gleum
TTCCCTGTAACTGAGTTGAGTCCAGTAGCGAGTTCTAGGTCGCTCGGGAAGACTATTCAGTGGAAGGGAAAGGATTGGACAATTGTGGATGTTCCTGCTGCTTTGGCTATGAATCCTGAGATTGCTATTTTTTCTGCGGGTGGTGCTGCTAGTCTTGCACATGCTCCTGAATTTGCAGCGATTGGTTGCAGAGTGATTGACAATTCATCCGCTTGGAGAATGGATCCATCGAAGAAGTTGATCGTTCCAGAAATTAATGGACACGAGTTGACTTCATCAGATATGATTATTGCAAATCCGAATTGTTCTACGATTCAAATGGTGATGGTATTGAAGCCATTGCATGATTTATATACTATAAAGCGAGTGGTGGTGAGTACTTATCAAAGTGTTACTGGTACTGGAAAAGCTGCAGTAGATCAATTGATGGACGAGCGTGCTGGTGTGGATGGACCAAAAGCATATCGTTTTCCAATAGATATGAATTTGATTCCGCAAATTGATGTTTTCACTGATAATGGATACACCAAAGAGGAAATGAAGATGGTGCACGAAACTGTGAAAATTTTGGGAGATAGCCGAGTGAAGGTTTCAGCCACTGCTATCCGTGTTCCTGTCATGGGAGGCCATTCAGAATCTGTGAATATCGAATTTGAAAAGCATCCTGATTTGAATGAAGTTAGAAAAGTGCTTTCAGATTTTCCAGGTGTAACTGTAATGGATGATCCATCGGAGTTTGAATATCCAATGCCATCAATCCATGCGTCAGACAGCGATGAAGTATTTGTAGGCCGCATTCGTTATGACGAGACACAACCTAATACCATCAATTGTTGGATCGTAAGTGATAATCTTCGCAAGGGTGCAGCAACGAATGCTGTTCAGATTGCAGAATTATTTATAGCCTAGATTTTATTTCGTCAATTGCAGCTTTCGAATACTGTTTTTTCTCGAAAGTAGTATAGTGAGGTCGGTGGATGACTTCAATCCATTGATAGTCCGGAAGAGTCCGTTGCAAACAGTAGCGCTCCAATTTGTGGAGAGCTAGGTCATGTGCGTAGATGTTTTGAATAAAATCACCGGAATAAAGGCTTTGATCTATGATTTGCAGTAGTTCCGGGGTGTTTTTTCTGATATATTCTAGTGCATAAGGATCGGGAATGTGAATACAAATTTTTCCGTTTTCTGCGAGTACGTTTTTTAATTTCCCAAAAATTGCACTGTGCTGTTCGATAGGAATATGTTCCATGACATCTGGCAGCATAATGAAGTCGAATTTTTGATCAACATCAAAGTCACTCATGTCGCTGACCTTGAATGAAATGTTGCCAGAAGAAGCTAAATTCTTTTTTGCAATTTCGATGCTTGTTGGGCTAATATCAACAGCTAAAACACTGCCCGCATTTTTGACCAAAAGAGAAGTAAGTGTGCCGATACCACAACCGATTTCAAGAATGGACGAATTCTTTGAAAGGCCTAATTTAACTAGTCTTTTAAGGATAGAACGGTGACGAATATTCACTCCAATCTTGTGTTGTTGACTGGAATATTGATCGTAGAATTCGGCAACTTGTTTGCTGTCAATTTTTTGCATGCAGCAAATGTAATGAATCCAATATTGCTATAAGAATTGAACGTTAAATTCCTTAATTGGTTAGAAGCGGTTGCTATGAATGCATAGCTTTACACCAACCAAAAATCTAGATATGCCCAAGCTGAAGGTGATTATTCCAACAGTGTTAATCTCTATTGCCCTCGGCAGTGGGATTACGTATTTTGTCATGAATTCGAATGATTCAGAATTCGTTTCTAAATCAGAAAAACAAGTTGCTAAAAAGGCTATAATCAAGGCAGATTGTAATGTGAGTTTGATGCGTTTAAAAACATCATCAAGCAATCAATTGATTAGTCCTTTGTTGTTAACAGAACTCTCATGTTCAACTCCAGAATATGATTCATTGAAAAGTCAAATTTCAAATTACATTATTGAGCAACAGAAGTCGGGCGTATTGACATGCGCTTCTGTTTATTTGAAGGAGTTGCTCACGGGCAGATGGTTTGATATTAATGGCAGTCAGAAATATAATCCCGGCAGCTTGATGAAGGTGGCGATTATGATGACTTATTTGAAGCAAAGTGAGTCAGATCCTTCGGTTTTGGATAAGCAATTTACATTGCAAAAGAAGATGTCTGATCTGGTGAATCAATTGCGCACAAGTCCAGAATTGAAGGTGGGTTCGAGTTATAGTATACGTGATTTGATTTCAGAAATGATTGTGAATAGTGATAATGACGCAACTAATTTGTTGAACGAGAATTTGGATCAAACGATGTTTAGTAAAGTGATGTCAGATCTTGGATGCGCCACACCAAGCATTGAGGATCCGAATTATCAAATGACAATTATGGAGTACAATAGATATTTTAGAGTTTTGTACAATGCGTCTTATTTGAATCAAGATAATAGTCAGTGGGGGTTGTCATTATTGACCAAATCAAATTATAAAGAAGCTTTTGTAAAAGAATTACCTGGAGATGTTATGATAGCACATAAGTTCGGCGAGCGACCTTATGAGCAAGGGTATAATTTTCACGAGGCAGGTTTGGTTTATCTGAAAAACAAGCCGTACCTTTTGGTTGTCATGACACGCGGAAAGGACAATGCGAAATTACCATCCGTGGTTTCGCACATATCGAAAATGTGTTACGATGAGGTGGCAGTTATTTAACTTCGTTGCCGGGTTCCATTTCTTTTTCGGGTGCTACTATCGATAAAACACCTTGTGCGTTTTCGGCCATTAGGATCATTCCCTGACTTTCTACGCCTTTAATGGCGCGTGGCGCTAGGTTGGCGAGCAGCAGGACTTTTTTTCCAATAGCTTCTTCTGGACTGTAATGTTCTGCGATACCGCTTACTACAGTTCGCTGATCTACACCCGTATCTACTTTTAGTTTCAATAGTTTTTTCGTTTTTGGAATGCGTTCAGCCTCGATAATCTTGGCTACACGAATATCCATTTTTTGAAAACTTTCGAAGTCTATATTTTCTTTTAGAGCAGCGACTCCAGTGGAGGCGTTAGAAATTTTTGAAGCTTCTAATTTTGCGACTTGGGCTGCAACTAATTCGTCTGTAATTTTTTCAAAAAGAATAGGCAACTGACCAATTTCATGACCAGGATTTAGCACTACGCTTTGTTCCCCAGTTGTCCAATTTCTATCGTTGAAATTGAGTCCTGTTCGAATTTTTTCAGTTGTATATGGAATGAATGGGTCCAATGCAATAGTCAAACGTGCAACGAGATTGAGACATTGGTTCATGATCGTTGCTGTGCGCGACGGATCTGTTTTTATGAGTTTCCAAGGTTCAGTTTCGGTGAGGTATTTATTTCCGAGACGGGCGATGTTCATGGCTTCCATGAGTCCATCGCGGAAACGATAGCCTTCTATTTTCTTTCCAATTGTATTGAATGTTTCGTTGAGTTCATTCAATACATTCACATCTGTTTCGGTGATTGTTCCTGTTTCTGGCACAATACCGTTGTAGAATTTGTGTGTTAGAACAAATACACGATTTACAAAATTTCCAAGAATGTCTGCGAGTTCGTTGTTGACGCGATCGCGGAAATCATTCCAAGTAAATTCACTGTCTTTTTGTTCAGGCATAATTGAACAAAGCACGTATCTCATTTCATCCTGTTTACCAGGGAAATCTTGAAGATATTCATGCAACCAAACAGCCCAATTTCTTGATGTTGAAATTTTATCACCTTCCAAATTCATGAATTCATTTGCAGGCACGTTGTGCGGCAAAATGAAGTCACCGTGTTCTTTAAGAATAATAGGGAAGATGATGCAGTGGAAAACGATATTGTCTTTTCCGATGAAATGCACAAGTCGGCAATCATCGCTCTTCCAATAATCTTCCCAATTTTTTCCGTTTTTATCTGCCCACACTTTTGTGTTGGTGATATAACCGATGGGTGCATCGAGCCAAACGTAGAGTACTTTTCCTTCTGCGCCGGGCATTGGAACAGGCACGCCCCAATCGAGGTCACGCGTCATTGCACGACTTTGCAAGCCGCCGTCAACCCAACTCATGCATTGTCCTACTACATGTGATTTCCACTCTTTAGGATCGTGATGTGAGTTGCCGTTTAGTAGCCCCGATTTAATATATTCTCCAACCCATTCTTGGTGATGTGCCATTGGAAGATACCAGTGTGATGTGTCTTTCAAAACGGGTTTGCTACCACTGATTGTGCTGTGCGGATCGATGAGGTCTAGTGGGCTCAAAGTAGAACCGCATTTTTCGCATTGATCTCCGTATGCCCTGTCGTTGGCACATTTCGGGCATGTGCCCATGATATAACGGTCGGCGAGAAATTGCTTTTGTTCCTCGTCATAATATTGTTGAGATGATTGAACTTCGAAAGAACCTTTTTCTTCTAATTTAAGAAAAACTTCGCTGCTCATTTTGTGATGTTCAGGCGAAGAAGTGCGGTGGTATTCATCGAAAGAAATTCCGAAATCTTTGAAAGCATCTCCCATTAGCTTGTGGTAGAAGTCGACGATTTCGCGAGGTGTTTTTCCTTCTTTTTTAGCACGAAGTGTAATTGCAGCACCGTGCTCATCCGATCCACAGATGAAGGCTACATCTTTATTATTTAGTCGCAAATAGCGCACGTAAATATCTGCAGGGAGGTATGCGCCAGCGATGTGTCCGATGTGAATAGGACCGTTGGCGTATGGAAGAGCTGAAGTAATTAAATACCTTTTAGGATCTTTTGTCATAAGATTGCATTGAAATTCCACCAAGGAGTTTCAGTTGCAAAGATAACTTGTTAGACATGATTTTGATTCCACCGTATTTAAAGCCCGGCGACACAGTTGGGATTGTGGCTACAGCTCGTTGGATTACAGAGGAGCAATTGGAGCCGGGTATTCGTTTTTTTGAAGAGCAGGGGTACCGAATAAAGTTGGGAAAATACCTTGCGAAAAAGAATTTTCAATTGGCTGGCAGTGATGAAGAGCGGGCTTTTGATATGCAGGATATGCTTGATGATTCAAGTGTTCGCGCCATTATGATAGCTCGCGGAGGATACGGAACGGTGCGCGTAATTGATAAATTGAGATGGGATAGTTGGCTTCAGAATCCGTCGTGGATTTGTGGTTACAGCGATATCACTGTTTTGTTGTCGCATGTAAATAATTTGAATGTGGCATCGATACACAGTACGATGCCAATTTCGTTTCCTGATGCAACTCCTGCTGCGATGCACAATTTGGCGAGAGCTTTGAGTGGGCGATTGGAGAGTGTGAGTTGGGATACGAGTTGTGGAGGTGATTTGGAGATGACTGGTTGTTTTATAGGGGGGAATTTATCTGTGTTGTATAGTTTGTTGGGCTCTTCAAGTTATCCGAACCTGGGGAAAGGGATTTTGTTTGTGGAAGATGTGGATGAGATGATTTATCACGTTGATCGGATGATGGAGGGATTGAAACGTGGTGGAGGTTTGCGGGGTGTAAAAGCTATTGTGGTGGGGGGATTGACTCTTATGAAGGACAACACAATTGAACATAGTTTTCCGATGGACAATCCATTCGGTGGTGACGCTTTAAGCGCCATTCAGCGGGTGGCAACAGATTTGGGAATACCAGTTATTGATGGATTTCCGGCTGGCCACATGAGTGATAATCGAGCATTTTATAATGGCAGAGAAGTACGTTTGATTTCCAACGAAGGAAAAGTCGAGTTGACTTGGATTTAGGATAATTATTTAGTTAAAAACTTCTTTGGATAGATGTTGGGGATTCAACGGAAATAGGAACATTTGCAGGGATAATCGTACTTTTTTACCAAGATAGTGTAAAAAGTACACTAAGTATACGTAAATTGGCCACGCAATTATTTAATATTGATCCGGACTACGATTTTGGAATTGTTGGTATCAGCAGTCAAGATCGTGATTTTCGGTTGGCATGGGCGTTGAACCTCGCTCTTGATTGGAACCTCTCTCGGGCTGAGAATCATGAAATCCCGATGAAAACGGGAATTTCTAGTCATGCGATGTACGAGTTTAAAGATGAAGATAACGTTATCTACACTTTACTTTCCAATAAAGGGAGCAATGGATATTTGTTGCCAGAAATGAGCGGCTTTGATTTTGTGTTGCGCATTGATGGATATTGCCATCTAGTAGATGATGATTTATTAAGAGTTATTCGTAGCATTCCATTCGTCTTGGCTGCGATTGAACTGAATGGAGAGAAATTGAAGACGATACAAAATTTGATTACGGAGTAAAAAAATGGACAAACAAATATTGAGAGAAATGAAGAAAACAAAAATTGTAGCTACGATTGGACCGGTATCATCCAACAAAGAAGTTTTGAAAGGAATGATTCAGAATGGTTTGGACGTAGTTCGATTGAACTTTTCTCATGGAGCGCATGAAGATCACCAAAAGGTGATTGAATTTGTGAGAGAGATTGATGCTGAACTAGGCACAAACACGTCGTTGCTAGCGGATTTGCAAGGACCGAAGCTTCGTGTTGGTGAGATGGAAAATGGATCTGTAGAGCTTACAGTTGGTCAGACTATTACTATTTCTACGACAAAGCAAATTGGAACAAATCAAGTTATTTATACCAACTACAAAGAGTTTGCTCAAGACGTGAAAGCAGGCGAGCGCGTATTGCTCGATGATGGTAAGTTGGTGATGAATATTTTGTCGACCAATGGAAAAGATACCGTGCAATGCGAAGTTGTGCAAGGCGGTCCTCTTTCTTCTAAGAAAGGATTGAATCTTCCAAATACAAAAGTGAGTTTGCCATCTCTTTCTGAGAAAGATTTGAGCGATTTACATTTTGCATTGAGTCACAATGTGGATTGGATAGGACTTTCATTTGTGCGCACATCTGAAGACGTTAGAGCTTTGAAAGAAATAATTTTCACAGCAGAGAAGCACGCGAAAGTTGTTGCAAAAATTGAGAAGCCAGAGGCAGTAGAAGATATTGACGCAATTATTGAAGAAACTGACGCAGTAATGGTTGCACGTGGTGACCTCGGAGTTGAGGTTCCATTGCAAAACGTTCCATTGATTCAGAAAATGGTTGTTCGCAAATGTGTTGAAAGAGCGAAGCCTGTTATCGTTGCAACGCAAATGATGGAGAGCATGGTGACTAATATGACGCCTACTCGCGCGGAGGTTGCTGACGTTGCCAATGCTGTGCTTGATGGCGCTGACGCGGTAATGTTGAGCGGAGAAACTTCAGTTGGAAAATATCCTGTTGAAGCAATTCGCATGATGAATAGCATAATCGGGGAGGCAGAGAAATACGATGATTTGTATTACAAAGAGGAGGCTCCGGAGCAAATGAATGAAACTCGCTTTGTGACGGACAGCGTATGTTATAGTGCTTGTCGTCTAGCTAAGCGTGCTAATGCAACGGCAATTCTTACGAATTCATTTAGTGGCTACACTGGCTACAAGATCGCTAGTTGGAGACCACGTACCAATATTTTTGTCTTTACGGCAAACAAGAAAATTCTTACTCAGATGAATTTGGTATGGGGTGTAAAAGCTTTTTACTATGATAAAATGGTAAGCACAGATCAGACGATTGCTGATATCCGTTATTTCTTGAAAAAGCACGAATACATTATAGAAGGTGATTTCATTATCAATATCGCATCTATGCCGATATTCGAACAAGGAATGACCAACATGATCAAACTAAGCAAAGTGTAATTTACACTTTGCCTAGTTTAAATCATTGCGCTCCTTTCCTTATCTTCGCGCGTCCCAAAAATTGCCCTATATGGCCAACCGTTATAAAGAACTTAAAGGTTTAAACCTTCCCCAGATCGCTTCTGAAGTTTCCACTTTTTGGAAAGAAAACGAGGTGTTCGAAAGAAGCGTGACCGAACGAGAAGGGAATCCTTCTTTTGTTTTCTATGAAGGCCCACCTTCAGCTAACGGAATGCCTGGTATTCACCACGTTATGGGGCGCACAATAAAAGATATTTTCTGCAGATACAATACCATCCAAGGAAAGCAAGTAAAACGAAAAGCGGGATGGGATACGCACGGATTACCCATCGAACTTGCAGTTGAAAAAACACTCGGGATTCGAAAAGAGGATATCGGTACAAAAATTACAGTTGAAGAGTACAACAAAGCTTGCCGCTCTGAAGTAATGAAATACACCGATAAATGGGAAGAACTTACACGCATTATGGGTTATTGGGTCGACATGAAAGACCCGTATATCACATTCGACAACAAATACATCGAATCCGTTTGGTGGCTCCTTTCTACAATCCATAAAAAAGGACTTCTATACAAGGGCTTTACAATTCAACCATACTCACCTGCAGCCGGAACCGGTCTTAGTTCACACGAACTAAACCAACCTGGAACCTACAAAAACGTAAAGGACACCACAATCACCGCACAATTCAATGTGGCGGAGGTAGAGAAACTGCGCGAAATAGGACTCAATGTTTCTGACGAAGAGGTATTCTTCCTGGCTTGGACAACAACACCATGGACCTTGCCTTCAAACACGGCTCTCGCAGTTGGAAAAAATATCACTTACGTTGCAGTAAGAACATTCAACCAATACACGCACAAACCTGTTGTTGTCATTTTAGCTAATGACCTATACTCAAAACATTTTTCTGAGAAAAATGCAGAATTGAAATTAGAAGATTACAAAGCAGGTGATAAAAATATTCCTTTTGAAAAAGTAGCTGAGTTCAAAGGAAGTCAACTTGCGGGTGTAAAATATCACCAACTACTGCCATACACGCAGCCAACAGATGGCGATGCTTTCCGTGTGGTACTTGGCGACTTTGTAACCACAGAAGATGGAACAGGTATCGTGCACATCGCACCAAGTTTTGGCGCGGATGACTTTAGAACAGCGAAGCAGAATGGAATCGGCTCTCTTACTCTTGTTGACAAAACAGGTCGTTTCGTTTCAGAAGTCAATGATCCCAATTTTCCTCTTCAAAATAGATTCGTTAAAGAAGCTTATTATTCTGACGAAGAAAAGGCTGCTGAATTATTAGTTCAAAAAGAAATTCTTAAACCGATAATTCCTGCACTCGATAAATATATGAGCGTGGATGACATCATCGCGCTGAAGTTGAAGCTTGAAAATAAAGCATTCAAAATCGAGAAATACGAACACAATTATCCTCACTGCTGGAGGACTGATAAACCTGTCCTCTATTATCCGCTCGACTCTTGGTTCATCAAAGTAACTGATGTAAAAGAAAGAATGGTGCAGTTGAATAATACCATTCATTGGAAACCTGAAGCTACCGGAACAGGTCGCTTCGGCAACTGGTTAGAAAATGCGAATGATTGGAATTTATCTCGCTCACGTTTCTGGGGAATTCCGCTCCCAATATGGCGCACAGAAGATGGTAGCGAAGAAATTTGTATCAATAGCCTTGAACAACTTAAAGGAGAATTGGATAAATCTCTTGCAGCTGGTTTTATTTCAAAAAATCCACTGTCAGATTTCAAACCGAACGATCATTCGGCTGATAATTATAACACGTTCGATTTGCATAAACCGTATGTTGATGATTACATATTAGTATCATCAACAGGACAAAAGATGACGCGCGAATCAGATCTAATCGACGTGTGGTTTGATAGCGGAGCAATGCCTTATGCGCAATTGCACTATCCTTTTGAAAACAAAGATTTGATCGATTCAAAAAAATACTTCCCTGCTGATTTTATTGCGGAAGGTGTCGATCAAACACGCGGTTGGTTTTATACATTGCATGCAATCGCTACAATGTGTTTCGATTCTGTTGCCTACAAAAACGTTGTTTCTAACGGACTTGTATTAGATAAGAATGGAAACAAAATGTCTAAGCGTTTGGGGAATGCTGTTGATCCATTCACAACGATTGCGCAGTATGGTCCTGACGCCACACGCTGGTACATGATAACCAACGCGCAACCTTGGGATAATTTGAAATTTGATATCGACGGAATTACCGAAGTGCAACGCAAGTTCTTTGGTACCCTATTCAATACATATGGATTCTTTGCGATCTACGCCAATATCGACGACTTCGCATACAATCCAAAAAACACAACACCAGTAGCTCAACGTTCTGAATTGGATCGATGGATTATCTCACGACTCAATAGCTTGTTCCAAACAGTTACTGAAGCCCTAGATGATTTCAATCCAACACCTGCGGCGCGTGCTATTGATGAATTTGTAGATGAACTTTTATCCAATTGGTATGTTCGTCTTTCAAGAAAAAGATTCTGGCATGGTGAAATGACTGATGATAAAAAATCAGCCTACGAAACCTTGTATGAATGTCTTCATGGGATATCACAATTGATGAGTCCTTTTGCACCTTTCTTCGCAGAATGGTTGTACAAGAATCTTACTGATAACGAAAAGGATTCTGTTCATCTTTCGCTTTTGAAAAAGTCTGATCCAGCACTAATTGATGCGGAGCTAGAAACAAGAATGGATCTTGCGCGAAAAATCTCTTCAATGATTCTCTCAATTCGAAAGAAGGAGAATCTTCGTGTTAGACAACCACTCGCTGCTATCCGTATTCCTGTGCTTGATGAAACCACTAAGAACAGAATTGATGCGGTTCGTGAGCTGATTCTTGCTGAAGTGAACGTGAAGATGATTGAATTTGTGGATGAATCACAAGCTAAAATTGTGAAGCAACTCAAATTAAACTTCAAAACGCTGGGAAGGAAATGCGGGAAGTTTATGAAAGAACTTCAGGCTTTTGCCAATTCGAACGGTGAAGAAATTATTAAGGCTATTGAAACAAATGCCTTGTTTTCATTCCCAACGGCAGATGGTCCAATTGACTTGATTCCTGAAGATGTTGAAATTATTCCTGTAGATATTCCTGGTTGGAAAGTAGCCAATGATGGCTCACTTACAGTAGCCCTAGATGTAATTATAAGCGACTCCTTGCGCGGTGAGGGAGTAGCTCGTGAATTCGTTAATCGTATTCAGAACATTAGAAAAGAAAGTGGATTAGAGGTAACAGATAAAATTTCTGTAAAGATTTTATCCAATGATATCTACAATGAAGCAATCGAAACGAATTCAGAATATATTCGCACGCAAGTTCTTGCGGGTGAATTAATTGTCACCGAGAACCTAACCGAAGGTCACAACGTAGAAATTGATGAAAACGTGACCTCTGTGATACACATTCAAAAACTGTAAAGTTTATGGCAAAGAAGAAAGAAACAACAGAAGAAACAAAGCCGGAAGCAACTAAATATTCCGACAAAGACTTGAAAGAGTTCGAAGAACTTATTCATGTTAAGTTGGTCCAAGCAAAATCTGATTTAGAGGAATTGAAGCAATCACTTTCTCATGAAGGTGACAACAGCACTGATGATACATCACCGACTTTCAAAATGATGGAAGATGGTAATGATACCATGAGTCGCGAAGAGGTTGCTCAGCTCGCTTCACGTCAAGAGAAGTTTATTCAAGCGCTTGAAAATGCTTTGCTCAGAATCAAGAACAGAACATACGGCGTTTGTCGTGTTACTGGAAAATTGATTCCAAAAGAAAGACTTCGCCTTGTTCCGCACGCTACGCTTAGTATCGAAGCGAAAAACATGCAATCATAATTTTTCGGTCGCGCCCATGGGGCGTGACCGATTTAATATTTCCTATTTTGAAGAAAGCTCTCTTCACTATCATTACCATATTGCTTATTGATCAGTTGCTCAAAGTTTGGGTGAAGCTCAATTTCAATTATGGTGAAAGCTATTCACTTATTCCAGGTTGGTTTGACCTTCAGTTTGTCGAAAATCCAGGGATGGCTTTCGGGTGGATGATCCCAGGAAATGGCGGCAAATTAGCTCTCAGTATTTTTCGTGTTATTGTTGTTACCGGCATTTCATGGTACCTATGGAAACTGATCAAAGAGAAAGCACATTGGGGCTATATAATGTGTGTATCGCTTATCGTTGCAGGTGCACTTGGTAATATCATCGATAGCGCTGCCTATGGCATCGCGTTCGATCGCGGATCAACTTTCGACCCTCACTACGGCGACTATACCATGTACTTCGGAAAAGCCCAAATGAATGGCGAAGGATATGCACCATTCCTAATGGGAAATGTGGTGGATATGCTCCATTTCAATAAGACAATCACTTGGAATGGACGTGTAATTGAACTTTTTCCCCCAGTGTTCAACGTGGCAGACTCCGCAATCACCCTTGGAATTATTCTCATACTGCTTTTTCAAAAGAGATTCTTCGCGAAACAAGAAGAAGTTATTTCAGCAGAGTCAAGTGCACCAGCGCCTGAGACTACAGTCACGATTCGTGATGGAGTAGAACCTCAGTCTTAATCCCAGATGCGGGCTTCAGTCAACTGAATTTTTTCTTTGAAAAATATCTTGGTACTCTGCTCAAACGACGCAGTAAAGTCGGAGATGTAGAACTCGTATCGCGGTTCCTTTTTATCCGTATTCAAAAGCTTTTTCGCTGTTAATGTTGTCTTCACGTATTCTGCTACAACTCCAGCGCTATCAATGATTTCAATCTTTTTCTTGTAGAAAGATTCTACTTCTTTTTTGATCAGTGGATAATGGGTGCAACCCAAAATCAACGCGTTTATTCCTCCAAAACTCTTCTTCGATAAATAACTATTGATTACGGTTTGTGAAATGCTATTATTAAAAAAACCTTCCTCAATCATAGGCGCGAGCAGGGGAGTAGCATTCGACAACACTTTCAATGATTTATTGAGCTTTTCAATACGATTCACATAAATGCGCGAATTAATTGTGCCCTTCGTGCCAATAACTCCCACGGTACAATCGCTATAATTCTGGGCTGTGTATTCTGCCACTGGATCAACGACACTGATTACAGGTATTTCTGGCCCACAGATATCCTGTACTGTTTTCAATGCATGTGCCGAGGCCGTATTACAGGCTATGACAATCGCTTTACACTTCTTGTCTAACAGAAATGACGTTATACGTGCAGCATAGTGTCTAATGCTCTCTGGTGACTTGTCTCCGTAAGGCAAATGGGCTGTATCTCCAAAATAGATAAAGGATTCACCGGGCATGGCTTTTTTAATAGCACTTGCCACAGTCAAACCTCCGATGCCGGAGTCGAAAATCCCGATTGGTCTATTAGAAGATTTCATTGGTACAAAAAAAAGAAATCCCGACCAATTGATCGGGATTTTTTATCTTATGTTGAAAGAATTATTTCTTTGGAGTCATTCCAGGCGCTGGAGTACCTGCGCCATTAGTTGGAGCTGGTTTCACAGGAGTTGCTGGAGTGAGTGAAATACCTAGTTTAGTTTTTACTTTGTCTAGAATATCCTCGCCGCCCATGTAAAGAAGAACACCAAGTCCACTATCAATTACGTAAGTGATTCCGTTTTCTTTTGCTACATCAGCAATTGCTTTATCAGCCTTTTCAATGATTGGCATGTAAAGAACGTTTTGCTGCTCTTGCAGATCTGCTGAAGCAGTTTGCTCAAACTCAGCAAGTGATTGCTCTTTTTGTTGAATTGCTTTTACTTTAATTTCTAAAATTGGCTTTCCCCAAGTCTCAGCGTTGGCTTGATATTCTTGAACTAGAGCGTTGTATTCTGCCTCTAAATTTCCATATGCTGATTTGTAATCGTTTTGTAGTACAGCCAATTGAGCTTCTGCAGCTACTGACTCTGGCATAGATTTCACCAATGCTGCACGATCTAGGTGGGCAATTTTTTGGCTGAAAGCTGAAAGAGAAGCTACCAATGCCACCGTTAAAATCAAAAATCTTTTCATTTCTCGAATTTGTTATTCTGGTTAATATATTTTGAACCTGCTCGGCCCAAAGCAAAAGCGAGGCCAAAGTACAACAGGATTATTTACCACCCCCTTTTGGAGCTGTTTTTTCTCCTTTTGCTGGAACACGATCACCACCTGATTTACCACCTGATTTTCCATCGGTGTTCGGTTTTTCTTCTCCACCATTGCCCTCCTCTTCGCCCTCTTCCTCTAGAACTTCCCCTGGTTTCAACCCCATTTTTTTCAAGACTTTATCGCTAATGTCATGCTTAGGATTTGAATATAAAATATTGCTGTGATTAGCTTTGTCAAAAACAACCATCAATGCGCTTTGACTTGCCACTTCTTGGATGGCAGTGTATATCGCATCTTGAATAGGCTTGATTAGCTCTTCACGTTTTTGAAATAATTCGCCGTCAACTCCAAACTTTGTTTTTTGAAGTTCTTTTGCTTCTTTTCTTTTTTCTTCAATTTCTTCTTCGCGCTTCTTGCGCATATCTTCTGTCAAGAGAATTTTTTCAGCCTGAAAGGCCTTCTCTAATTTTTCAATAGTCTCGTATTTTGCCTCAATTTCTTTCTGCCATTGATTACTCAATGAATTGATTTGCTTCTGTGCTTCTTGGTATTCAGGTACGTGACTTAGTATATACTTTGAGTCTACGTAGCCAAATTTTTGAGCTACTGAAACCACAGAGAAAGTAAGTAGTAAGGCTAAAACTGCAAGTGTTTTTTTCATGAGGCTTTTTTTCAGGTGTTTATCAAAGTTCTCCCATATTCATACCAATCGAGAAGTGGAATTGACCACGAGCCATATTCGGCGCGGTTTCTACATCATCCAATCTCCATCCATAATCGAATCCAAGCAAACCAAACATTGGCAAGAATATTCTAAGTCCTACGCCAGTGCTTCTGTATAAGTTGAACGGATTATAATCACGGAAATTCTCCCAAGTGCGCCCCGCTTCTACAAATGTCAACGCATAAATAGTAGCATTTGGATTTGTGGAAAGTGGGTATCTCAACTCGGCGCCATATTTCGAAATCAGTGGTGCTCCAACATTGTCACTTGGTAGAGTCAACGATAGATCATCATAACCACGTTGGTTAACGATTTCACGACCATCGAGCAAGTATCCGCTCAAGAACACACCACCAAGATAGAAACGCTCAAATGGTGACTCTCCTAGCTCTTGGTTATATGTGCCAAGGAAACCAAAACCTACATTGGTATGTAGTACCAATTTGTTTTTGCTCTTGTTTAAAGAGGTATACCAATTCGCAGTGAATTTGATTTTGTAATACTCTACCCAATCAAATTTCTCTTGATCAGTCATCGCTTCATAGTCATTCTCTTTATTAAAGAATTTCTCGCCAATTAAGGTGTATGGCAATGTTGCTTTAGAAGTCAATGTAATCTTAGATCCCCATGTAGGATAGATCGGCTCGCTCACAGAATTTCTTTCTAAGGTAAAGCTCGCTGCAAGGTTGTTTGAATATCCTTGGTTAAAGCTAAAGAAGGAGCCGTATCTGTTCAAGTCAAAGTGCTGGTAAGAAACACCTGCATAGAATACAAACCAGTCATCTGGCTTCTGCCAACGCTGACCGAAGCTAGCCGTAGCACCAAGAATACTTAATGATTGTCTTGTCTTACCGTTGCCATCTTCTGCTTTCGTTACACCGTTTGTTTGAACAGATTTGTAAACTGAAAGGGAAAGTGAATTCGGTTTTTTACCACCTAACCAAGGTTCTGTAAATGAAAGATTATATGACTGGAAAAAAGTACCATTCGAAGTGGCACTCAAACTCAAACGCTGACCATCTCCTGAAGGAATCGGTGTCCAAGCGCCTTTTTTGAAGACTTTACGCATTGAGAAATTGGTAAAGCTCAAACTCAACGAACCAACAACGCGGCCGCCGCCCCAACCGCCAGACAGTTGAATCTGATCTGATGGTTTTTCTTCTACTACATACTCAATATCTACGACGCCTTCTTCCGGACGTTGATTCATGCGAATGTCAAATCCCTCTGGATTGAAATAACCCAAGTTCATCAATTCACGCTGTGTACGCTGAATGTCGGCGCGGCTAAACAAATCACCCGGACGTGTTCTGACCTCGCGATAGATAACGTGGTCGTTTGTTTTGCTATTACCAGAAACAGTAACGCGACCGTTACGATATTGACGGCCTTCATCCATCCTCACTTCCACGTCGATGCTGTCTGGGAAAATTATAGTCTCTACGGGATAAATGTAGAAGTTCAAATACCCATCATCGTTGTACAAACTTGTAATATCGCGGCCTGTAGGACTAAAGCTCAAACGCTCATTCAGCAATGCCAAATCATATAAATCACCTTTGTTGATGTTTAATACACTATCTAATTGAGAGGTGCGGTACTTCACATTACCAGAGAAAGTCACATTTCTGAAATAGAATTTCTGGTCTTCCGCAATCGTAATCGTGATGCCGATTCGTTCGGGATTTATAACATACACTGAGTCAGATACGATTTTAGCATTTCTAAAACCTTCTTTGTTGTACTTATCAATCAACTTCAATTTATCATCTTGATACTCTTCTTCGATATATTTTGAAGCTTTAAAAACTCTAAAGAAATTGCGTTCCTTGGTATTCTTCATTGCGCGCAAAAGCTTTTTTTCTTCAATTTTCGAAACACCTACGAATGTGATTTTTTCGACTTTAACTCTGTTGCCAGGATCAATTTCGAAAATCAGCTTCACGCTGTTTTGCATTATTTCATCTGGCAACTCTACCACGCTCACTGATACATTGAAGAATCCCTTTTCTTTGTAGTGATCTTTGATGATATTGACCGCGTTTGACTTCAAATTTTCGCCACAAACGATACCTGTTCTCAAGTTCAGTTTCTCGCGAAGATTTTCTGCTTCTCCTTTTTTGATTCCTTCTATAGAATACCTGCCTAATCGAGGCATTTCTGTGAGTTCGATGACGAGATAAACTTCTTGACCACGGAATTCAGCGACACTAATTTTGATATTGGTAAAAAGCTTTTGCTTCCACAATTTGCGCACTGCATCTGTGATAGCATCACCGGGAATGACAATTTCTTTTCCTTCTTGCAAACCACTGAAAAGTTTGATCGCCTGCACATCGCTGTATTTGGCGCCAACCACAGAAATCCCTGCTATTGTAAATTTACCTGGATTCTGATAATCGATGCCAGTGCCAATCATCGTTTGAGTGTATCCAGAAAAGGACAGCCCCAAAAGACCAAAAAGAATAGCGAAGCGGATAGATATGATTTTGAGGAAAGGAGGCATACGTTTTTTTCTTCTTTTGTCCAGATTTTCAGGCGTTAGAATCATCATTCATTAATTGTTCGGAAATCTTCCCAAATCTCCTTTCACGGCTTTGATAATCCACCAATGCTTTGAAAAAGTCTTCTTCTGAAAAATCCGGCCATAGGGTTTCGGTAAAGTATAACTCTGAATAGGCGATTTGCCATAGCAAAAAGTTACTTATCCGAATCTCACCGCTTGTTCTAATTAACAGCTCAGGGTCGGGAAACGCTGCTGTAGTTAGGTATGACGAAATTAATTCGTCTGTTATTTCTTCTTCTTCAATGCCCTCAGAAATGATCTGTTTGATCGCATTTCCAATTTCCCAGCGCGAACTGTAGCTTAGGGCAAGGATTAAATTAATCTTCGAATTGTTTTTGGTGCGCTCCATTCCTCTCTCCAACTCAGCTTGACAGCTGGCCGGAAGATTGTCAATGTTGCCAATCGTGTGTAAACGAACTTCGTTTTTGTCCAATTCTTCAATCTCACCCATGATGGTTTGCACTAGCAAATTCATCAAAGCTTCAACTTCTTCTTTCGGACGGTTCCAATTTTCTGTGGAAAATGCGTAGAGGGTTAAATACTTGACCCCCGCTTTGGTGGCGGCTTTAAGAGAAGCACGCACTGCTTCAACACCATTGAAATGACCGAATATGCGCTCTTTGCCCTGGCTTTTCGCCCAACGCCCATTCCCGTCCATAATGATGGCCACATGTTTCGGGATTCGAAAGAGATCAATTTGGTCGTAAAGACTCATGTACAAGGTCAATAGTTAAACGCGGGCAAATGTACGATTTTCATGGGGTATATAGTTGCCCATTCCAGCAGGAAGTTGCCTTTTTGTCTATTCTTATGTTTAATGAGCCTAATGCAAAGAAATACAGGTCTTTACGTCCGGGGTCGCCGCGTTGAAGGCCTGTGTTCGTTCCGTCGGCTCGTGCTTTTGTTAAACTTTGGTCAGCCAAAACCGAAGCTGCTGTGCCGTTTTCGTCCTTAAGAATCTCTGGATCTACATATTTTCCTGAAATATCATCGAAATAATCGGTGAATGTGCGGCGAACACCCCATTCCATTGAAAAACCGAAAATGGCGTAAATGTTAAACTTTACTCCGACACCCAATGGCATTGCGAAAATATTGGTGTTGTACTTATCTCCACCAAGACTAGTTCCTTGCCCTTCAGTTCCTAATGGCTGTAATTCATACCAATTGCCCTTGTAATTTGCTTGAGGCTTCATATTGGTGTAGGCCAATCCCATAAAAAGATATGGACTAATCCAATCATGACTTCCAATCTGATATGAGAAATAATTGAGCTCGAATTGCATGCTCGTCTCAATGAATTGATTGCGAAAATGAAGATTGCGATTTCGAATCCACTCGCTATCACTATCACTATCGTAAGCATAGACTTGACCAAATAAAACTGAGGTTTTCATGGTCCAACGCTTATTGAAATTATTTCTGAATGATAATCCACCGCACGTTTTCATCTGTGTGCCAAAGTGCTTGTAAGGGTTAACCTCTCCAATGTAATAGGCCGTTCCAGCTAATAGACCAATCTCTTTGCTCTTGTCGTATTTGTTCGTTTGAGCAAAAAATGCGAAAGAAATACA
>CALRZB010000021.1:0-18623 GCA_943372555.1 Chryseobacterium gleum
CATTCGAAGTGATCACCACGCCAGCCATGATTAATGTGTTTCGACCGATAGTTGCTAACTTCGAAACACTTGCATTTGGATGAATAACTGTGGCGAATCTTTCAGGAGAAATATGAAGTGAATCAATAAACTCCTTTCTTCTTTTATAAGAAGTTGGGCTTCCAGGCACTGCAAGTATCAGCGCATCTGGATGCTCTTCTATAGCCTTTCTAGAGGTAATTGGAATACCATCATATACTCCATACTTGGACGCTTCGTCATCTACAAAGCATACTAGTTCAAAATGATCTCCAAGGCAATCATATGCTTCTAGCGCATTGCCGTTGAATGGAAATATGATGAGTTTGGTTTTCATCTATACGAATTAACGGCTTCGATAACGCGTGTTACCATTTCATCCGAAAGTTCGGCGAAGATCGGCAATGACAAACAATGTGCAGCCAAGTATTCTGAGTTTGGGCAATCACCTTGCTTATATCCCAAATGAGCGTATGCCTTTTGGAGGTGGCATGGCACGGGGTAATGCAATGCTGGATAAATTTCTTTGGAATTCAAAAATTTCATGAAATCATCGCGATTTTCCACTGTCACAACAAATAAGTGATAAATGGATTGCGCCCATTCTGGTTGTGCTTGTAGCTTAACAACAGGATTATTTATTTCCTTGAAATAGCGATTTGCTATATCAATTCTGCGGTTGTTCCATTGATTGAGGTATCTCAATTTTACTTGGAGTGAAGCGCCTTCCAAACCTCCCATTCTGTAGTTATATCCGATTTCGTCATGATAATAACGAACTGTGCACCCGTGATTTCGGAGTGACTGGAGGTGCTTATAATAATCTTCATTGTTGGTGGTTAATCCACCAGCTTCACCGCAAGCGCCAAGATTTTTTCCTGGGTAAAAACTAAAGCAGGCCATTTCACCGAATGTACCAACATTTTTTCCTTTGTATTTGGCTCCTTGTGCTTGAGCTGCGTCTTCAATTAAAAAGAGATTATGTTTTTTGCATATCTCCGAAACCGCATCAATATCGAATGGTTGTCCATACAAGTGAACGCCGATAATAGCTTTTGTTTTTGAGGTAATTTTTGCTTCAATAAGTGATGCATCAATTTCCCATGTATCAGGCGTGCAGTCTACAAAAACAGGTGTTGCTCCGGCATGCGAAACGCCCCAAGCCGTAGCGATAAACGTATCAGCAGGAATGATGACTTCATCTCCTGGACCGATATTAAGAGCAAGCATTGCAAGATGCAAGGCAGTCGTTCCGTTATTTACACCAACAGCATATTTTGATTCGCAGAACACAGCGAAATCTTTTTCAAATTGTTCTACAAAAGGACCACCAGAGAAGGCAGTGCTTTCATAAACCTTTTCAAACATTTCAAAAACTTCCGCTTTGATTTGTTTGTGTTGACCTTTTAAATCCAGACAAGGAATTTTTTCTAAAACAGCAGCGTTCGCCTCCATATTCTTTTCAATTATCTATCCGATGTATTTTTTAAAAACTTCGCAGGATTGCCTGCTACGATTGTGTTTGGTGCAACGTCTTTTGTAACGACAGAGCCTGCGCCAATGATGGCATTTTCGCCTATAGTAATACCGCAAAGAATGGTGGCATTGCTTCCTATGCTAGCCCCTTTTTGAACGAATGTTTCTACGACATGCCAATCAGCTTCTGTTTGCGACGAGCCATCGGCATTAGTGGCGCGAGGTATCAGGTCGTTTGTAAACATGACTCCGTGGCCGATAAAACAATTATCTGCAATGTGAACGCCTTCACAGATGAACGTGTGACTTGAAATTTTACAATTCTTACCAATGGTGGCACCTTTTTGAATTTCAACAAAAGCGCCCACTTTAGAGCCATCGTCTATGCTGCATCCATATGCATTTACGAAGTTGAAAATGCGCACATCTTTGCCCATTTTCACATTATTCAAAGATTGTTTATCGTTGCTTAGAGTAACAATTTCCATCTTAATCGTTTTGGATTTTCACTTCAGCGCCGCCGCTCTTTATTGATTTTTGCGAAGCCTCTAGTATTTTGATTGTACTCAATCCGCTCTTCCATGATGCGATTGGAGTAGTGCCGTTTTCAATAGCAGAAACAAAGTCTTTTGCCATTCCACCAAGTGCTTCTGCATTTCCCAATTTAGGAATAAAGACATCCCCTACTCGGTAATCAACAAGCACTCTGCGTTTTTCCTCATCACTGCTTACAGAGTGATTTGTATCGTATAAACGAATCTTCTCAGTTGGCTCCATGTCGTTGAAAACGATCATTTTTTTATCACCTCCCACCAACATCATTCTAATTTTTACTGGTGATGACCAAGAGCAATTGAAGTGCGCAAGAATATTTGACTCGTAATTCACTGTCAAATAAGCAATGTTCTCCACACCGTTATGAATATGGCTTACACCTGTAGCATTTACGCTGTGCGGAACATCATCGACGAGATAGTCAAGAATAGATATGTCATGAGGAGCCAGGTCCCATAGCACGTTTACATCTTGTTGAATCAAGCCGAGATTTATTCTTGTAGAGTCGAAGTATTTAACTTTTCCAATATCCCCGCTATCGATAAGGGCCTTCATTTTTTGCACAGCAGGGGTGTACAAAAATGTATGATCCACCATCAAGACTTTTCCAACTTTTAGTGAAAGTTCAATAAGCTCTTTAGCATGATCGACAGTATCTGTCATTGGTTTTTCAAGCAAAACATGTTTGCCTGCTTGAAGCGCTTTTTTCGCGATAGGAAAGTGTGTGAATACAGGGGTAGCAATTACCACTGCGTCGATTGAAGCATCATTCCAGAGTGAATCTATATCTGTCGACACTTCTGTTGTCGGGTAATTTGATTTGACCACATCTAGACGCTCTGGTCTAAGGTCAACCACTTTACTAACTTTTACTCCGCTAATAGATGAGAAATTTCGAACTAGGTTAGGTCCCCAGTATCCAAATCCCACAATTGCCACATTTATCATACTCGTTGCGTTAAGGCGCACAAATATATCCAATAATGAACTTTTCTATTTCATATATGTTTCCCTTTTAATACTATAGCTGTAACAACATGAAGATGCAAGAATTTACCATAAAGGATTTGGAGAGCTTTACGGGCATAAAGGCTCATACCATTCGAATATGGGAACAGCGCTACGGCCTGCTTGCACCGGACAGATCTGACACGAATATTCGAAAATATACAGACAAAGACCTCAAGTTTTTATTGAATGTAAGTCTGCTTTCGAATATGGGTTACAAGATTTCTCAAATAGCCCAACTGAGTGAAAACTCGATGCGAGAGCTTATTACGAAGCATGTAGCAACAGAGCAGCCAGAGCAGCATTTCCTTCACATGTTGAAGATTTCGATGTTGAATTATGATGAGGCTCTTTTCAACGAAGTTGTCGAAAAGCACATTTCTGACCATGGTCTTGAGAGGACTTTCAAGGAAATGATTCTACCTTTTATGCGTCAGATAGGGTATTTGTGGCAAGCCAATGTCATTTGTCCCGCGCAGGAACACTTCATTTCAAGCCTTGTTAGACAAAAAATATTGAGTCAAATTGATCAGATCAAATTGGTTCCATCGGCGAATTCTCGTCCTGTAGTATTGTTTTTGCCTGATCTTGAAATTCATGACATTTCACTTCTCATGATGCATTACCTGTTTAAATTGAGAGGTCACAGGAGCATATATTTGGGCCAATCGGTTCCATTTGATGATTTGATTCAAGTATATCAGCGTTTAGGTGATGTAAATTTTGTTTCAATTTTTACCACCCATCCTTCAACAGTTTTGATAACTGACTACTTAAAGAAGGTTTCTAATCAATTTAGCGAAACGGAATGTCAGTTTCATTTGACTGGCAACAATCTATATGGCGTAAAAAGCCCAGACCCCAATATTATTAGCATATACAGCAATGCTGAAGAATTGGCAAAAGTGATGTAATGCTTCTAAAATAAGAACGCTTCCAAAAGCCCTGAAACCTCTAATTTCAGGGCTTTTTTTATAAACTGTTCAATTCTTGTTTATCATTTAATGTTAAATCTTAAACAAAAATTTGCCTATGGAGAAATCTTGTTTAATATTTGCACTCACAAATTAAACAAACCGCCATGAGCACTATTGAGTTTAACGAAATGCTATCAAGCAACGCCAAGTATCTGAAGGGATTTGCGTACAATTTCACTCGCAATATGGAAGATGCTGAGGATTTACTTCAGGATACTATGCTCAAGGCATTACGATATAAAGAGCATTTTCAGGAGGGCACCAACTTTAAAGGATGGTTGTTCACTATTATGCGCAACATTTTCATAAACAATTACAAGCGTAAAAAGCTTCAGAATACTATTACTGATCAGACTTCGAATCAATTTTACTTGAATCACGGTAAAGTGTCGGAGGACTTGGTGAATACTAGAATCAACGAAAAGGACATTCACAAGGCGATTTCTGGATTGACACATGAGTTCAAAACGCCTTTTCAAATGTTTATGGATGGATATCATTACGATGAAATTTCATCAGCAATGTCTATTCCAATGGGTACGGTGAAGAGTCGCATTTTCCATGCACGCAAGCGCCTTATGGAAGATTTGAAGGAGTTTAGATAATATCTAGGCTTTTGAAAGCTTCGCGAGGTAGTGAAAATTTTCGTCGCGATAAATGATTTCGCACTTCAAGCCAGCTTTATCGCAGAGTTCTGAAAGCAGAGCGGGATCCAGATAAATCCACTTGAATTTATCAGCCTTTACTCCTTTGTAGGTTAGTTCAAATTCCACATTCCCGTGGTATTCATCCCCAATTTCGAATGCTTTAGTCGCATTCATTGTTCGGTACAAAACATCGGTTGAGTCCCCCAATATAAAACCTTTCGGAGCTAGTAGTCTTTTTAAATGCTTTAATAATTTGAGGGTTTTGGCCTCATCGCCTGCGATACCGAGTCCATTCATCAAAACAAGAATGGTGTTGTATTCTATACCTTTCAGATTAAACACATCTTCGCACATTACCCTCTTGACACCGCGCAAACTAGCCACTTCGGCTGAGAGCGATGATTTTTCGATTGCGGTGACGTCAAGCTTTCTTTTTTGAAGGATAAGACTGTGCGAACCAACACAGGCTCCAACATCGAGCACACTTCCTTTGCATAATTTCAGGGCTAGCCTCTCGAAACCCTTCATTTGTTGATAGTTTCGAAAAAACAAAGAGGGTAGCATATCATGATCAGGCACGCCATTAATTTTCGCCTTGATAGGGTGATCAATGCCCGTTAAAAAGTAGTCATAAACCGCAACACCAATAGGGTCGGATTTTATCAATAATTTCCTACTCGCTAGCCTTTTTTCCATTCTCTGCAAAATTAACACATGAAAGCCATTAAAATGGTTTCCAAAAAGCAACCTTTCATTGTACCTTCGAAGTCTTGTACTTGTTAACCAAAAGATTCATGAGAAAACTATACATTCTAATGACGGTTTTTACAACAGTTTTTGCTCTTAATTCAAGAGCTCAGCTAGTTGTAGATTCGCTTTCCATTCAAGAATACGTTCAAGACGTATTGCTTGGATCAGGGATACAAGCAACAAACATCACATATACGGGTTGTTTTGAACAGATTGGTTATATGCACGAAGGTACTTCTGCTGGTCTAGGAATAGACGGAGGTGTTGTTCTCTCATCTGATCATTCGCACAACATTGAGGTTCCAAGTCCGAACAACTGGCTTGGACAGAATGGGTGCACAACAGTTTCGGGAGAACCTGACTTACTTACTATTGCAAACTCTGTCCCTGGTCTAATAGGCCAAAGTTTTAGTGTAGGTAGTGTGAACGACGTAAGTATCCTTGAATTTGACTTCGTACCCACTGGAGATACCCTTCGTTTTAACTACATTTTTGGTTCTGACGAATATCTTACATGGGTAAACACTGGATTTAACGACATTTTCGCATTCTTACTAAGTGGCCCAGGCATTACGGGTCCATTTGATTCACCAGCAGGTTTTCCAGGTGGAGCTGTAAATATTGCCGAAGTTCCTGGTTCAAGCCCTGTGCTTCCAATCACGATTAGTTCGGTTAACAACGTTTTGAACGAAGAATTTTATATTGATAATCCAACAAATACTGTCATTTCAATCAATGGATATACTGTTGTTTTAGAAGCAATGCACCCTGTTACCTGCGGTGAAACGTATCACATCAAATTGGCAATTGCAGATGGATCTGATACAGCATTGGAAAGTATAGTTATCTTAGAAGAAGGAAGTTTTTCTTCGAATTCTGTAGTTGATGTAAACCTTTCGATTAACGTAGGTGGACCTGACGCAGATGTCATTTATGAGGATTGCGGTGAAGCAACACTGACATTTACACGTGCAGCAGTATCTAGCTTGGACGTTGAGGATATGGTTTTGGTAACTTGGAATGGAACTGCTCAAATGGGTTCTGACTACAACGTATTGCCAGACACAATCATTTTCCCGATTGGAGTTTCTTCTGTAAGTTTTAGCTTAGATGCAATAGAAGATGGTCTATTGGAAGGACTTGAGTCTGTTTCAATGGATATCCTAAACCTCGCAGCATGCAACGGAAGCGGTCTTGTTTCAAATTTCTCATTTAGCATTGGTGATGAACCTGAACCCCTCATTGTAGAGGGTTTTGACACTCAAATTTGTCAAGGAGATATTGCTACACTAGAACCTATAATTACTGGAGGTTATGGAAATTTCCTCTATGATTGGAGCACCGCGGAAACGACAACGAGCATTGATGTTGAACCACTAGCGACAACTCAATATTTCTTGACTGTTTCGGACACTTGCGGAATGCCATCAGATGATGCCATATTCAACGTAACAATCTTGGTATACCCTGCACTTACTGTTCAAATAAACAATGGAGATTTACTTCTTGAATGTAATGAATCAATCGACGTAACTGCTACCGCAGGTGGTGGTGATGGAGTTTACACATACAGTTGGTTTGACCAAGACGGATTAAACCTTTGGGGATGGGAAAACACCTTGTGGTATGGCTCATGGAATGGCGAAGGTGAAATTCACGTAGCTGTTACCGATGGATGTGGTTTCGTAGTCGAGGATAGCATCAACGTAGAGCTCAACGTTCCTGAATTGTTCGTGAATTTACCTGCAGAAATTAACGCTCCGTGTAATCAGAACTTCACAGCTGTGGCAGCTACAAGTGGCGGTTTGGCTCCTTACTGGTACACTTGGCAATTAGACGGTGTTTTTGATTGGTGGCAATCCACTGACACCTATACAGGTGTTGCTGCTGCCCCAGGTGTTTTGCAAGTTACTGTAAGTGACCAATGCGGCCAGAGCATCAATGCGATTGCTAATATCACCATAGATAGCCCTGCTATACAGTTGGCGCTTGTTGATTCTGTTTTGGGAACATGCAATGACAACTTCACATTTGAGCCAGTAGTTACTGCCGGTAGCGGTGGTTTTACATACCAATGGACGAACGGCGGCGCAGTTATCGGCACAGGAGCGCAACAAACATTTAACAGCATAAGCAGCACAGAAGTTGATCTTTTAGTGACCGATGCTTGTGGTGCGATTGCAGAAGATTTTGTAGTTGTAACTATCGAAAATCCTGAATTATTTGTTGACCTTGGAGAAGATATCAATGCTTCTTGTATTGATAATACACTTCTTACTCCAAATATTATCGGAGGTAGCGGAGGCAATACATTTAGTTGGGTTGTAAACTCAGCTGTTGAAGGCACCGGAACTACTTTTACATATCAAAGTTTCGAAACTGTTGATGTAACGATCAATATTGCAGATGCATGTGGCATGACAGCAACAGATGCAGTAACACTTATCATTCCTGATGTTCCAATAATGATGACTGCAGCGCCTGACACTGCGATTTGTGTCGGTGGTACAGCAGAACTTTGGGCTTTGGCTGAAGGCGGCGAAGGCGGATTTACTTATACTTGGACCGGAGCAAGTGCTTCAGGAAATACAGCTACGGTTTCTCCAATCTCTTCAGCACATTACAGTGTGATGGCAACAGATATTTGTGGAAGAACTAGTTCAATTGGATTAGAAGTAGCTGTAATGCCTATTGAATCGAACTTCAGCCCAATCGAAACTGCTGAAAATTTATTTGAATTCACAGCATTACCAAGTCCAGAGTGTGTCAATTGCTACTACGAATGGAATTTTGGTGACGATTCATTTGCTTACGAGCCAAATCCAACTCACTTATACGACGGTTTGGATTCCTATCTTATATCACTTTTGATAGTAAATGAAATTGGATGTTCAGACATCAGCTACTACACAATTCAGCCAGCACCATTTATGTATATTCCATCAGCATTTACTCCAAACGGAGATGGAATCAATGATGTATTCAAAGTTGTTGTAGTCGGTGCTGCCTCTTTTGAAATCAACATCTTCAATAGATGGGGAGATGTCGTATATAGTAGCTCCGACACAGAGGAAGCTTGGGTTGGCGATACACATTCAAATGGATCATATTTCATTGAAGACGGTATTTACAACTATGTAGTAAAAGTTAGAGGTTATAATAGTGAAGCTATCGAGAAAAGCGGAACTATTCAATTGATGCGATAAAATTGAATTTTAGAAATAGGTTAAAAGGCCGTCTCGGATACAACGAGGCGGCCTTTTTGATTTTTATTAATATCCTTTTATGCAACCTGAGTTGTAAATTTGCGGTCTGATTTTCAGAAGTGGTTAGCCACTTTTGTAATAACTCATGATTTATGCTTAAGAAAGTTTGTATTGCCCTCTTTGGGTTTGTCCTATTAAGTCCTCTTGCGAGTCGCACACAAATTGTGGTAGATTCTCTTTCTATTGAAGAATATGTTCAGGATGTCTTGTTGGGCTCTGGTATTCAAGCAACCAATATTACATACACCGGCTGCTTTGCTCAAATCGCCTATATGCACGAGGGTGCTAGTGCTGGTTTGGGAATCGACGGAGGGGTTGTATTATCTTCTGATTATGCTAAAAACATTCAAGTCCCTAGCCCTGGATTAGGGTTATGGAATTTGCCTAATTGCCCTACTGCCTCAGGAGATGCAGATTTGCTATCAATTGCCAATTCTGTTCCTGGGTTGATTGGACAAAACTTTAGCGTGAGTAGTGTCAACGACGTAAGCATTTTGGAATTTGACTTTATCCCAACAGGAGATACTCTTAGATTCAATTATATCTTCGGTTCTGACGAATATTTGACCTTTGTAAACACAGGGTATAATGATATTTTCTCATTCTTATTAAGTGGCCCAGGGATTACAGGACCGTACTCCTCACCTGCGGGATTTCCTGGTGGTTCGGTAAACATCGCACAGGTACCTGGTTCAAATCCTCCGCTTCCAATTACAATCAGCTCTGTAAACAATATTTTGAATGACGAATTCTATGTTAATAATCCAACAAACGCAATATTGGGTGTCAATGGCTACACCGTTGTTCTTGAAGCATGGCATGAGGTTACTTGCGGTGAGACCTATCACATCAAGCTCGCTATTGCTGATGGATCAGACACGGCTTTAGAAAGTATTGTAATTCTTGAAGAGGGTAGCTTCTCTTCAAATGCTGTTGTTGACGTTAACCTTTCTTTAAACGTAGGAGGTCCTGATGCCGATGTAATCTATGAAGATTGCGGCGAAGCTACATTGACATTTACAAGAGCTGTAGTTTCCAATGTTGCTCTAGAAGATATGGTTCTAGTGACTTGGGGTGGTGCGGCAACGATGGGCCTTGACTATAATTTCATGCCTGACACGCTTATTTTCCCAATAGGTGTATCAACGATTACTTTGAATTTAGATGCTTTTACAGATGGATTGGCTGAAGGTCAAGAATTGGTTCAAATGGATATTTTGAATTTAGCGGCATGCAATGGTAGCGGACTTGTATCCAATTTTGAATTTTTCATAGGAGATGTTCCAGATCCCTTGGTTGTAGAAGGATTTACTGAATCTATCTGCTCCGGTGGAACAATAGATATCACACCAATAATCACAGGTGGATTCGGAAATTACATTTACGATTGGAGTACTGGACAAACAACTGAAGAAATTACTGTGAGTCCTTTAAACACGACCACTTATAATGTAATGGTGTCAGACACATGCGGCATGCCTTCCGATGATGCAAATATCATCGTTGAAGTTGCGGCCTTTGATCCACTTACGTTGTCTATTTCTCCAGACCCTGTTGTGGTAGAATGTTTTGGTACTAATATAGAAGCCATTGCTGCAGGTGGCAATGGTGTATATAGCAACTGGCTTTGGACAGATGCAAATGGAATGAATCTAGGTGGATGGTTCAATTCTCTCTACATGAGTTCATGGAACTTTACGGATGAAGTGACTGTAAGTTTAGAGGATGGATGTGGAACGGTCGTCGATTATACATTTTATCCAACAAGTACTAATATTCCTTTGAGCGTTGTACAAGAGACAGAAATTGAGGCTTTATGCGGCACTACAGTTATTATAGACCCGCTAATTTCTGGAGGTTTGGAACCGTATTATGTATCGTGGTATGACGTAAACTGGAATTGGTTGGGCAGCAATCCGTCTTATTCATTTACAGCTGAAAACCCACTTACATTAAATTATAATTTGAGCGATAACTGCGGAAACTTTCAAAGCTTTTTAATCAATGTCACCATAACCAATGTGCCGATTGAAGCTACTTTACCAGCAAGTTATAGTGCAAGCTGCACTGATATCACGACTTTAGCGCCAGCTGTTACAGGAGGAAATGGCAACTTTACTTATGTATGGGAATCAAATGGCCAAATCATTGGAAATGGGGCAACTCTTGATTTTAATACAAATCAAAATACAGACGTCACTTTCTCTGTGTCTGATGATTGTGGAGCATTTGCGACAGTCACAACTACTATCAATATCATCAATGAACCTCCTGTGATTTCATTGAGTGAAAATCAAAGCGGAACATGCATCGAGATGATGACATACACTGCGGAGGCCACTGGTGGGGCTAGCGGATATGTTTACACATGGTCTGCAAATGGCGGTACAATTGCGAACGGAAACATTCTGGAAGATACGTTTGCTGAATCAACTACTATCACATGCATCGTTGAAGATGCTTGCGGTTTGACTGATGAAGCTACAGTAGAATTCTTATTGGACATTCCACTTCTGACATTGACTACAATTCCAGACTCAAGTATATGCTTTGGCACATCAATAATACTATACGCTGAAACAACCGGCGGTGCTGGTGTAATTTCGTATGAATGGGCTGGTACTTTTGGAACGACCCCTACAGTAGTTGTTGAGCCAGGTGGAAACAATGAATATACAGTAACTGTAAGCGACCAATGCGGTCAAGTATTGAGCAATGATATTGAAATAGAAGTTCAGGATGTTGACGCTATATTTTCATTTGAATATTTGAGTGACCTTGATGTTCAGTTCTACGCTACTTCGAATGATAGCTGCGCGGATTGCACCTATAATTGGTCATTTGGAGATGGAACCTATATTGTAGAACCTGACCCTGCTCACACTTTTGATGGACTTGATCAATATGCTGTAGCGCTCACTGTAATTAATGAGCTTGGATGTTCTAGGACTGAATACAGCGTGGTTCACCCTCCTGTTTCTATATACATTCCGAATGCATTCACACCTGATGGCGATGGAATTAATGATGTATGGAAAATTGAGGCCAACGGGGTATTGACATTTGAAGTATTAGTATTCAACCGATGGGGTGATTTAGTTTGGACAAGCAAAGATCAAAATCAAGCTTGGACAGGCGGTCGCTCTAATGGTGGAGAATATTTCTTAGAAGATGGAGTCTACAATTATTTGATTAAATACACTGGTGTAGATGGCGATGCTCAAAAGCGCGCTGGTTCATTGTCTTTAATGAGATAAACACAATTATCTTTGACGAAATTATTTGAGATGAAAAGATTCACCCTTGTTTTGGTATGCGCGGTTGTTTCGTTGCTTATTTCGTGCAGTTCGCGTAATATTATGAAACGCAAGTTTGACTCTTTTCACTTGCTCAAATCCTACATGTCTGGTGACTTTAGCAGCACATTACAAAGTAAGCAAGACAGCGACTTTTTCGATATCCGCTTGAGAATGGTTCCGATTTGGAACTCTACCGCTACTACATTTTACTTGTATGTAGAGCAAGCAGTATCCACGTCTATCGACAAACCATACAGACAGCGTATTTATAAGGTTGAAAAAATTAGTGACACTGAGTTTGTAAGTCATATCTACACGGTAGCTGCACCGGCAAGACTCGTTGGCAAAAAGGGCGATGACCCAATATTTAACCAATTGTCAATTGACTCTCTGCAAATCAAAGACGGTTGTGCTGTGTATCTTAATTTCAACGAAGAAACTAATGATTTCTCTGGATCCACAAAAGATGGAACATGCCCAAGTGACCGCCAAGGCGCAAAGTTCACTAGTTCAAAGGTTACCATTAACTCTCAGCAAATGGTTAGTTGGGACCAAGGTTGGAACGGAGAGGGCAAGCAGGTTTGGGGAGCTACTAAAGGCGGATATATTTTCGTAAAGCAGAATTAGTAGTCTTCTGATCGTGATTCCAATACCATCAGTAAATCAGCCAATAATCCTGTTTTGGGGTCATTCGGTTGGCTTGAAATAGCGGATCTCAGAACTGAGGCGGATTCCAGTATTTCTTCTTCCGGGATCTGATCATCTATATTTTCTATAATAGTTAGACATTCAAGGGCCTCTTCAAAAGTTCCAGCACTTGCTATTTCTACAAGTTGCACAACTTCTTCCACTGGTTGAATGCCTGAATTCCATATAAAAGACAGAATATCCTTTCTGATTTTAGCATTTTGCTTATTTGAAAGTGCTTTTAAAAAAGCATTTTCAGCATTTGGAACTTTAATATTATTAAGCAAATCCGAAACTTCTTTTTTGATTTCGGGCATGCTAGTGGAGCCATACACAGCGATCAAAGGCTCTACAAGAGCAGCAGAATCTTGATCTTTACATTTCAATACCGCTTTCATCACCACTACATCATCACCACTAAAGAGGTCATTTTTGATCTCTTCAATTTGCTTGTTTTTTGTGTTTGAACTCATTTTGCAAATATACAAAGCTTAAGAAGTGCAAAAATGAAGCAACTTCCCGTCTTTTTTTGTAGTCTTGTATTCGTAATCATTATACCGATGAAAAAAGTAAGAATTATAATCGCTGCCCTTGCCATTTTAATGGGCGGATCTCTATTTGCACAAAATGTTATCACTTCAGACAACATTTCCATCACCATTAACGGAACAACGACTCGCGAGCAGTTGTGGCAATTGCGTCAAGACATGCAAGTGCAGGGAATCGATTTCCAATACACTCCACGTTTTGATAACGAGCGCAAGCTAATAAGCATCCAGTATACTGTAAAAAGAGCTGATGGCACTTTGTTGGGTACAGCAGGAAATGACCAATTGGCAAATCCAGCTCAAAACAGCAAAATCGTTCTTACAAAAGAAAATGAAAAATTTGTTTCTACCTGTGTAGGCAATTGCCCTAACTAGTAGTTAAAAGATAATTAGGACTTAAGGAGAATATGTCGAATCGCTTCATTAGCGTCGACTATTCTCCTTTCTTTTTGCTCCAAAGTTTCGCTAATACTGCGGTGCTCGAGTTTTCTTAAATGCGACTCCATCAATCTGCAAAGTTCTAATGCTTGTGGTGAAAGTATAGATGCGAAGAACTTTTCTCTTATATATTCGATTGCCTGGGTGTTTGGATGAATCATATCCGCTTCGTAGAAACGGTAATCTCGTAAGTCATCCATTAAAATTTCATAAGAGGGGAAATAAAAGCAAACTCCGGGAAACGATTTTTGAATCTTTTCAATTGCCAAGAGTAACGTTGCTTTGGACTTTTGATTTTCTTCAAATCCCTCTCTTAAATGTCGAACCGGACTTACGGTGAAAATCACTTTAATCTTTGGATTGACTGCCAAAAGGTGGGAAAGAACATTATTCCATTCGCTTACTATATCGGAAATCTCACTTCTTTTCTTTTCAAAGGAATTAGAATGGAGCTTATGACAATTCGCTGCTATTTGACTTGTTTCTAGATATTGATAACCGATAGCAGTACCAAAAGTTATTACAAGTGTTGAGGCTTCCTTTACAAAATGAGCCCCCTCTCCTATTACATTATTAATTCTCTCCAATGTCTCCTCAGATTTCAAAGAAGAAAATTTACCATGGTGATTTAAACTAACCCAATTTTCATTTGACTTTATTAAATCATCAATATGGTATTCCCTGTTCAAAATACACTCTGAAAGAGCCTTTGCTAATGGGATTGGATGAAATACAATCCCGTGAGAATTAGAAAATACAGGAAATCGAAACCTTGTTAAGCTCGACGCTATATGTTCAGTAAAGCAAGAGCCCAACATCATGATTTTATCGCGATGCGTTAAATTAAAATCTAAATTTTTGGGCGATAATTCGGTTCTGAACTCCATTTATACAAGCTGATCAATTTGTATTGAAATTCCGCATTTAAAATGGCCTTGAGGGCATTTTTTCTGTCCATGCAAACCACAAGGGCGACAAGGCAAGTCAATAGTGGTTTCTACTATTTTGGAAACATCACTTAGGGGTCCGAAACCAAATTCGGGAATAGTGCTACAAAAAACCGCAGTTGTCGGGGCGTTCATGGCTGAAGCCAAATGAAGCGGACCACTATCATTTGTATAATTCATTTCGGCCTTTGACATCAGCGCTGCAGATTGGAGCAGGGTGAGATCACCTGCAAGCACCTGCACAACTCTATTGTGGCATTTTTGAGCTATCTGATTGCACAAGTCTCGATCACCAGGACCTCCTAGAAGAACAACACGACTGCTCGTACGATGAATCAACTCCACCCACTTTTCTATTGGAAACTTCTTCGTTTCCCAAACCGAAGCCGGACTGATCGTAATGAATCTATCCAAAGTAAATGTCTCCACTTTTTGCATATCCGCTATGGAAGGATATACTTTGGGCTTAGCATATTTCGCTTCCTTTAGTTCTTCCAGGACTCCGAAATTTCTTTCGGTCTCGTGTAAATACTTTTCGTCTTTGTTGCTTATGATGTGCGGAAAGGCTTTTGTAAATAAAAATGAAAGAGGATTTTTGTCAAAGCCATATTTCACTTTTGCACCAGAAAAAGCCGTCATTATTCCAGAAGAAGCAAATCGTTGTAGGTTGATGACTGCATCGTACTTCACTGCTCTAGATTTCAAGATAATCTTGAACATGGAGGCGTACTTAGAAACCTTTTTATCCCAAACTATCACTTCATGAATGAACGGATGATCTTTTACTAGCGCTTCATTTCCTCTTCTTACGAGAAAATCAATTTGAGCACTGGGATAGGCAGCATGCAAAGATTCCATTACACCGGTAGCCAGTATAACATCACCAATGAATGCTGTTTGTATTACTAAAATTTTATTCATCACACGGCTACTTCGAAATCTCGAAGTGCATCATTTAATGATGTTTTCAAATCCGTACTTTCTTTTCTTTTGCCTATGATTAAGGCGCAGTTGACTTGGTATTCTCCTGCAGGAAATTTCTTTGTGTAGCTTCCTGGAATAACAACAGAACGCTCAGGAACTTCGCCGATGTAGGTGATTGGTTCAGGGCCTGAAACGTCAATTATTTTGGTGGATTTGGTCAAAACTACATTAGCGCCGAGTACTGCTTGTTTTCGCACGCGAACGCCCTCAACAACGATTGAACGTGAGCCGATAAAGCATCCGTCTTCAATAATTACTGGAGCAGCTTGAAGAGGTTCTAAAACACCTCCAATACCAACGCCTCCGCTGAGATGAACATCCTTGCCAACTTGCGCGCAGCTGCCAACCGTGGCCCATGTATCTACCATAGTACCAGATCCAACATAAGCCCCGATATTGACATAAGAGGGCATAAGAATTACACCCTTCTCCAAAAAAGCACCATAGCGCGCAATGGCATGAGGGACCACGCGAACACCAGTGGCCTCGTAGTTGGTTTTGAGCGCCATCTTATCATGAAAAACGAATGGACCTACTTCGATTACCTTCATTTGCTGAATTGGGAAATACAGCACAACTGCTTTCTTCACCCATTCATTCACCTGCCAATCGCCATTTGAGAGAGGCTCTGCAACGCGCAAATCACCGTTATCTAAATGTCCAATTACTTGACGAATTGCAGCTTTAGTACTATCCGTTTGAAGCAATGTTCTATCTTCCCAAGCCGATTCTATCTGTGCTCTTAATTCCTGCATAGGTTCTTATTTTTCCCAAAAATAGGATTGAATCCAATGGTATTCCTAATTTTGAATTTATGTCAAAGATACTCGCCATCGACTTCGGTATGAAACGCACAGGACTTGCGATTACAGATTCGATGCAAATAATTGCTTCGCCGCTAGAAACTGTTGATACTTCCAAGATATTCGAACACCTGAAAAATCTTGTAGTGAAAGAAAAAGTAATTGCTTTCGTTGTGGGCGAAGCGAGATATGCAGATGGCAATGCTTCCGCTATCACATTGGAGCAAGAAAAATTTTGTGGTGAACTTCTAAAGAAATTTCCCACAATTCCGATTTATCGCATAGACGAAATGTACACGAGCAAACTTGCAGCCCAGGCTTTAGTAATGGGAGGAATGAAAAAATCAGACCGTCAAAAAAAAGGGAATCTTGATAAAGTAAGCGCGGCCATTATTTTGCAGATCTTTCTTGAAAATCAATCGCGACTATAGTTCAACAATTTTCATTTCGATTTTTAGCGGGTCAAAACTTTCTATTAAATCAGATATAAAGTTCTCAGGCATTACATCCGCGAATTGGAAATAGTTCACCACCCTTTCTTGAGGATTTCCATCCGGAAAAACTTCAGATAAAATTTTCTCCAATTGCTGAATTCGCACTTCTTCTTTCGACTTAAGTGCTTTCACCATCTTCTTTTCAATATTATCCAACGTGCTCAATTGACGGGTGTATTCACTGCTCACATAGCCACCCAAAGAAGGATCTATAGCAATTGCACTTTGATTTATCTGTTTGAAAAGTTCATCAAGCAGTTGCTTTTGTGGAGTCAAATCTACATTTCCATGTTGGATTAGCCATGAGTCAATTATTTCCTTTTTTGCTTGAAATAATGAATGAACACTAAGTTGAAGCTTATCTAATTTCTTTTTCAAAGAAGGTGAAATAAGAAGCGCGCTGTCGCGAAGCACCACTGTTGGATAAGGCACTTCATACAAATCGAAAACACCTTTCAATTGAAGCCAATATGCTATTTCACCTGGCCCTCCGATGTAGGCAATATTCGGTAAAATCAATTCCTGATAAACCGGACGAAGCACCACATTTGGACTAAATTTTTCTGGAGCTATTTCTAATTCTGCTTCTAGTTTTTCTAGATCAAATTCTGCAGCCGTAATTCTTGTTCTTTTATTTTCTTCCAAATAAAAAACATTGATTTCACGTGGTTCGACTTGCGCTTTGTAACCAGCATCAATAAGGTCTGCACTTGACTTTTTAACAGCATTAAAAGAAGCTTGCTCGCGGAGTTCTCTTTTAAGAATAGGCGCAAACAATTTCTTCAAAATTGCATCATCTGCATCCACAATTATGAGTTCATCCATTCCAAAAATCGAATAGACTAATTCACGTGTTGCAGAAGCGAGAGTATTATTTTGATAAGCACTTTTGAGTAAATCCAATGCTTGATTTGCTTTTTCAGAATTACCAAGCACTGTAGACAACTCTTCTATGAATGCCTCGACACCGTTGAGATTAAATCTTCCTACAGCGCCTTGCTGATCGGTATTCCAAGTAATTTTCCTATTGAATAAAACAGCGTGATTAATTTCTTCAAAGTCATGATCTTCGGATGCCATCCAGTAGATCGGAGTAAAATTATACTGAGGAAATTCTGACTTCAGTCTTCGGCTCAATTTGATAGCTGAGGCGATTTTGTATATAAAATACAGTGGACCGGAAGCCAAACAAAGTTGATGACCCGTGGTGATTGTAAAGGTGTAATCTTCCTTTAGTGCATTAATATTTTTAGAAAGAGAATCGGATTTGATCGACGAATGTTGATTGGTTAAAGCTTCAGCAAGAGCCTCTCTATTGATAACAGATTTTTGTCTTCTGTGTAAACTTTGTTCAAGTGCTGCTAGCGAAGGAATACCATTGTGAAAATGATTCAACGCAGCATGCCCATCTAGGTAGTCTTTCACTATTGGTGAAAGAAGAGCTTGTTCAAAAAGAGAAAAAGATGAAATTTTCATTGTGCTACAAATGTAGCGACATAAGATTAACGAATGAGAGTCACGTAGCCCTCTTCAACAATAGTTACAACCCCTTTTTGATCGTCGTAATGTTGGTATGAGATTACCCAGAAGTATGTGCCGTCGGGTGCGTTTTTGCCTTCTGCAGTTCCATTCCAGCCCGTGAGTTCATCTTCCGTCATGAAGATTTTATTGCCCCATCGATTGAAGATTTCGAATTTCCATTCTTTTTGCGTTCCTGCAATAGGAA
>CALRZB010000022.1:0-18521 GCA_943372555.1 Chryseobacterium gleum
AGCCCAATTCAATTCTATTTGGAAAATTACATCGCGCGATACTTTCGCGGTGGCTACTCTAGCGCCGCTTGTAATTGATTCTAAAAGTACTAATCAACACAAGAAAAAGAAAAGTGACAAGCTTCAAGCTAAAGTCGTGAAGGTTTATCCTTATGCTAAAGCTGCAGGTGATATTATGCGAGAGTGTGAGGTTCTTTGTTCCAAAACCACAAATACCAAAGAGCAGAAAAGATTGCTTGATGAGGCGGAAACAGAATTGAAAGCTCAATTCGAAAAAGACCTGCGCGCCATGACTATTTCAGAGGGCGTGCTACTCATCAAGTTGATTGATCGGGAAACAGGAGAATCGAGCTACGCTTTAGTAAAAGAACTCAAAGGAAAAATGTCTGCCTTTATGTGGCAAGGTGTAGCGCGTGTATTCGGACACAATTTGAAAGATGAATACGATGAAGAAGGCGAAGACATGCTCATTGAAAATATAGTCGAACAGATTGAAGACGGTTCTATTACCTACACCCCCAGACCAGTCTCGCCTTTTGTAGCATCAAAACGCTGACCGAAAACCGACGACCGGTGACCGGTGACTAGTGACCGGTGACCAGTGACTAGTGACCGGTTACTAGTTACTAGTTACTAGTTACTTATTACTTATTACTTATTACTTATTACCTATAGCCAATAGCCATCAACCATCAGCCATTAGACCTCAACCATGCGCTTGCGCAGCCTAGTACTTCATCAACGAATACAAGCAAAGGTTAGCTGCTTGCTTGTTTGTTTTGAGATATTTTAAAATAGCTTTCTTGTCGATGCTAACATATTTTCCATTTTGTAAGTCTGCACCGCTTGCGCCTATTACTTTGCCATTAGAAACATAGAATACAAAATATTCTAGATCGTTATCAGCATCTATATTTTCTGCACGAAGTCCGCTGCTGAAGGCGCGTAATTCTGGACTTGTTTCTGATTTCAAATTGCCAGCTAGGGCATAGTCCATGCAACACTGGCCGTTGGTTAGCTTCACCACATTCTCCATTTCAAACATACCCGTTGCTTCTTCGCAACTATAGGTTTGGCCTTTTTCAGTCATGGAGCGTGCGATTTTGTCGAGCTGGGCAGCGGCTTTGCTGGTTGCTGAAGGGAAATGAATTGAAGTACTTGAGAATTGAAGATCTTCAGAAATTTCAGCGCCTAATTCTACCATCAACAAACCCGCATTTGTTGAAGGTACTTGATCAATTGCAGCCCAATCATTAGCACCGCTAGTATTACTTTTAATGAAATATTTGTGTGCATTCCAAGCATTAATCACCATAACGTCTGAACCAAAAGTGCTTTCAAAGTCCCACTCAGGACCATTTGGATTGGACGTGTTTATTTCCTTAGGTAATGCGATGTTTGCGCTTGTCCAACCATTTGGTGTCGATTTGAATTGATAGATTTGAGTATTTGGCAATTCTGTGATCATGCTGTAGTAATTAATAGTCGCTATGTGATCAGCAACGTTTGTAATTCCAACAAAAGCAACATATACGCTGTCTTTGAAAATTTCAGAACCAATGGTGGTATAGAACTTTTCTTGAAAATCGGGGAAAGCCCCCATGATTTCTTCAATGTCGTTCGTCGCGCCTGTAAGTTGACGCAAACGAACCAAGTCTGAAGGTCCTTCATCAACGAATATCATATCAAGGTAGTCGCTCATAGAATAATAAGCCGAGCGATAGTTTCTTTTAAGTCCAAAGTACTCAGAGAAGCTATATTGATTGCTGTAGAGCTTATTCAACGCGTAGTAAAGGTTTTCATCTTGTTGCTGATATGCTTGCGTTTGAGCAGCAACAAACATTTGTTCTGTCATCGGATAGCCTACCATTTTGTCGGCTTCTTCTATAGTCAGAAAAGTGCAACTATCAATCATTTTCTTGAGTCTATTGATGTCTAGTTTTGACTTCTCGGTAACCATACTATTGAGGCTTACCATAAAATCTCCGTCCACAATTGCAAGAGCTAGCTCAATGAAAGTTCCTGTTTCCTCGCTTACTTCCGCAGCTAGTTTCTTTGCATTTATTTTAACAAGGTGAACCCCAAATTGCGTTGTAATTACTTGGATATCGCCCACTTTTCCATTGAAGCATGCATCTTCGAATGGTTTTACCATCATTCCTTTTGCAAACCAACCGAGGTCTCCACCTACATCTTTTGTTCCATCTGTGCCATAGATAGCCGCTAGTTGAGCAAAGTTGTTTTTTGCTAGTATCACATTGCGTAAAGAGTCAGCTTTAGCGAGAGCCTGCGCATATTCTTGAGGATCGTCGACATCGGCCTTTAGAAGAATGTGGCTAGCATTCACCGAATCTTGAGGAGCAGCGCCGCCGTCTTTGATTTGAATAATCAAAAAGTTTTTGTACATCTCATTCGCGTAGACTTTAATTCCAGGGCTGCCTTCAATTTCAGCATTGATTGATTTTCTCAATTCTTCTGTGCTTCCAGGGGTATCCATGAAGTTGATACCAAGCTTATAGTCTGTTTTTTCGTAGGTTAAAGAATACTCAGAATTGCTATAGTTTCTTGCATATTCTTCGTCTGGTACAAATGAAAACACCGAAGCATCACTTTTGAAAAGTACGTTTGGAAGAAATAGATGTTCAACGGATTGAGCAATAGACATCGTAGTAATGAAAACAGATGCCAATAGGGTGATTAGATAACGCATGTTTTTTTATTCTAGAGTGCAAACATAAGAAAGGTCAATGGTGCTTAACTTCGCGGCATGTCAGCATTTACCGCTTTGTGGAAAAAAGAGGTTCGTCAGGAGTTGCGCCAAAAGCATGCTCTTGCCGGAGTTGCTATGTACGTCCTTGCTACTGTTTTCGTGTGTTATTTGTCTTTTGAGACCATTGAAACAGAGCGTGTTTGGGGGGGACTTGTGTGGATAACAGGTTTATTCACGGCTTTCAATGCAATGCAGAAGACGTTTCAGCAAGAGGGGGGAGGCACCCAACTTTATTTATACACATTGGCTTCACCTAGGGCTGTAATGCTTTCAAAAGCCTTGTACAACGCTATGCTCGTGGCAATTCTAAATCTAGTAAGCCTGGCGTTTTTCCTCTTATTTTTTGGAGATAAAATGCTAGCTGATATAAATGTGGTGCAGTTTGCTCTCGGAATGATCTTAGGAAGCTCCGGACTTGGAATCACTTTAACATTTGTTTCAGGGCTCGCATATAAGTCAGGAACCGGTGTCGGATTGGTTGCTATACTTGGCTTTCCGGTGGTTATTCCATTGCTGATCACCATTGTACGCTTTACCACGGGAGCCATTTTAGGTATGACATGGTTGGAAAATGGCCTAAATCTGTTGGTATTAATCATTCTAAATGGTTCTTCTTTGCTTCTTTCCTTGCTTTTGTTCCCCTACCTTTGGCGCGAATAATTGTCTAAGGAAAATTACTGCATGAAGACCTGGTTAAAGATCATTTGCATCCTCTTATTGGCCTATGTTGTGACAATGTCATTCTACCAACCTCTCATTCCGGGTGGATTGGAAGTGGATATTGAAAAAGTAGCGCCAGGAGAGAATACCTTCACATTTGTTGGATACAATACACATTTTGATTCTCCAGATCTTCAAGTTTTCGTAGCTGTAGATTCCACCTCGTATTTCTGCGCAGGCGTTGATCAAGTGATCGATAATAACCATGTACGCGTTACAGCAGTTCTTCCAGATACACTTAGTTCGCGTGAATTAAGTTTTTACGCGAATACTTCTGCCGACGGAACTATTTATATTCAAAAACCAATTGATGTTTCTGCTTTCGCTGTTGTTGAAGGATACAAATCTCCGCTTGCATGCGATGTGAAAGTAGCTAATGATGAACACAAAGGATTTGGTTTTCCTTTTCAGGTTATCATTTTTGAAAGTATTCGCAATTTGATGTGGCACGTGCCGATGTGGTTTACCATGTTTGCTTTAATGTTTATCTCATTCATGCAAAGTATTAAAGTTCTCAATGCTTCTGGTCGTGAGAGTGGGACTGATGTTTCTGTGGATTTCAAAAAAGTAATGCGTATCGATACAAAAGCGGCTGTGAGCGCTTCAACCGGATTGCTGTTTTGTATTCTTGGGTTGATCACGGGTTCGATTTGGGCTAGATTTACTTGGGGAGCGTGGTGGACAAATGATCCACAACTCAATGGTGCGCTAGTAGTTTTCTTGATGTATGCAGCTTATTTTATCTTGAGAAATGCAATGAATGATGAAGAAAAGAGAGCGCGACTTTCTGCAATCTTCAACATTTTTGCTTTCATTTTGTTGGTAATACTATTGATGGTGATGCCAAGGTTCGCCGAAGGCCTGCACCCGGGAAAAAGTGGTAACCCAGCATTCTCTTCGTATGACTTAGACAGCTCGTTGAGATCTGTATTTTATCCAGCTGTATTGGGATTTATCCTTTTGGGATATTGGATATACAGCCTGCATTTGAGAATTCGTACCTTAGAACAAAAGAATGAAGAAAATGATTAAGAAATTTTCGATATTATTTTTTGCCATGCTAATGGCGCTTCCAACATTTGCCTCATCTGGTTTGGAAGAATTTTATTTTCAAAGTGGAAAGATTAAAGTGGTTATTACAGTTGCGGCAATTGTGCTCGCAGGCATTTTCACCTTTTTATTTTTACTTGAGAGAAGGGTGAAGAAGTTGGAGAATAAAAATTTAGAAAAATGAAAAAGACAAATATTGTTCTTTTGATTCTAGTTGCCGTTGTCTCTGGAATACTATTAAGTGTATATCTGGGAACGGTGCCGAATACTACATTCGATGGTGCTCGACAAAAGGAAGGTAGCGATGTTCGTATTACTGGAGTTCTCGATAAGACTCAACCTATCGAATATGATCCCGTGGCTGACGCAAATCTTACGAAATTCAGTGTAATAGATAGTAGCGGAAAAGCGGAGAAAGTTTTTCTTCATTATGAAAAAGGAAAACCTGATGGTCTTCAGTTTTCTGAAAAAGTTACGCTATTAGGTAAGTATCAAGATGGCGTTTTTCATGCGGATGATATCCAAATGAAATGTCCATCAAAGTACAACGACCAAAAGCACTCTCTTGAAACTGCGCAACAATAAGCGCTGATATTTTTATCTTGAAATGAACGATATACAATACGCAAACGAGCATGTCATTCCTGGCATGTTGGGTAATTTCTTTGTAGTACTAAGTTTCGTGTCGGCGATTTTCGCTGCTGTTGCCTACTACATGTCAACCAAGCAAAGCGAAATCAATAATGTCTGGAAAAAACCTGCACGTTTAGGTTTTCTAATTCATGGTATCGCAGTAATCGGAGTGATTGGAACATTGTTCTACATGCTCATGAATCACTTGTATGAATACAAGTATGTATGGGAGCACTTGAACAATGAGATGCCGATGCAATATGTGCTTTCATGCATGTGGGAAGGACAGGAGGGAAGCTTCTTGCTTTGGACATTCTGGCATGTGATTCTCGGATTCTTGCTTATCAAATGGTCTAAAACATGGGAGCCTTGGGTTATGGCCATTCTTGCAATGGTCGAAGTATTCCTCGCTTCAATGTTGCTCGGAGTTTATTTCGGAGATTTTCAATTTGGTAGCAATCCATTCTTATTAAATAGAGAAGCAGCGTCCAACATAGGACTTCCATGGACGATGCGTGCTGATTATTTGTCCCTTCCAACATTTATGAATGGTCGAGGATTGAATCCATTGCTTCAAAATTATTGGATGACTATTCACCCTCCGACTTTGTTCTTGGGATTTGCATCTACAGTTATTCCCTTCACCTATGCACTTGCTGGACTTTGGAAAGGCGATCGTGGTGGATGGATAAAACCTGCTATTCCATGGGCATTCTTTGGTGTAATGATTTTGGGAACCGGTATTCTTATGGGAGGAGCATGGGCTTATGAAGCGCTCGGCTTTGGCGGTTTCTGGGCTTGGGATCCAGTAGAAAATGCATCGCTTGTTCCATGGCTGACGATGGTAGCTTCTGCTCACTTACTCGTTATTAATCAAAGAAAGCAAACGTCACTTTTCTCTGCACTGATTCTTACAATCACCACGTTTATTCTTGTTTTGTATTCTACATTCTTGACTCGAAGCGGTGTTCTTGGTGATAGTTCAGTTCACTCATTTGTGGAGAGCGGTATTCTTGCTCAATTGCTCGTGTATCTTCTTTTCTTCACGGCCTTGAGCACATGGCTTATGGCAGCAAACAAAAAGTGGAAGACAATCTACGCTGCAGCATGCGCTGTCTTGTTTGTCTTCGCTATTGGTTCTCTGATGATGGCAGATGATGCAGCTGCCGGTGATGCGGAGAAACTATTGCCCGGCGCCAATACTTATATTCCATCAATTACTTTGGTCTTCGTTATTCTTTCCATTGTAACTCTTTATTTCGGTTATAGAAAGAACTATAAAGTTAATGCAGAGCAAGAAGAAGCACTTTGGAGCCGCGAGTTCTGGATGTTCATTGGTTCACTTGTGCTCACACTCTCTGCTATTCATGTTACTGTTCAAACCAGCGTGAACGTTGGAAATATTTTCCTCGCTCCATTTGAAGGTTTTTTCAAGTCGGCATACGAAAGCACGCAATGGGGATGGTTGAAACGTTTAGGAGAACATAATTTCTCAGCACCTGCAGAAAAGGAGCGTTTCGATACATATCATAGAATTCAAATTCCTCTTGCTTTTGTTTTGTTCTTAATCGTTGCATTCGGACAATATCTCAAATACAAAGGAACAGACATAAAAGAATTCGCGAAGAAGATTGGATTTAGCCTTTTAATCGCATTCGTCATTACTGTATTACTCGGTTTCTTTATTGTTTTTGATAGCAATTCAGGTCCGTTGTACGCTCTTATTTTCGCTACATGCTTTGCGATTGTATCTAACTTTAATTATGGCTTTAAAATTCTAAAAGGAAAGCTAGATCATATAGGAGCTAGCGTTGCGCACATTGGTTTTGCTCTCTTGATTTTTGGTGCTGTTATCAGCACGAGCCAAAGTTTCTTTATTTCTGAAAATAAAAAAGGAAACGTAACCGATCTAAGTAAAGATTTCAATAACTCTGAAGATATGATCATCTTCAAGGGTGATACTGTTGTAATGGGAGATTATTTCATCTATTTCCGTGATAAGTATAGAAGTGGAAATAGACTTTACTGCACGATGGATTATTTGAAAAAGAATCCTATCGATTACGCAGAAGGAACTTATGTACAAGTGCAAGGAAGTCTTTTCCGTTCTTTAAAAGCACATACCGCTTCTGAAAATTTCTTGCACGATTGGAGTGAAGATTCACTTTGGAAACAAGTAACCCCAGCTGAGGCCGATCTAGAAGCAACTCCAGAATGGGCGCCAGGTCTGCCAGGCGAGCGTTTGTTTACACTTGAGCCAACGTTGCTTTTCGCGAAAGAACAAGTTTCGCGCGAACCGAGCATCAAACATTTCATCGGAAAGGATTTGTATACCTACATAAAGTATACAGATTATGAAAGCAAGGCAGATGAAAATGGTTATATGGAGCCAAAGACAGGTGAGATCGCTTTGACTACACCAGTTAAGGTTTCAGACTTCTTGACTTTACAAGTGGATAGTGTTCTTGAAATAATGGAATTGCCAAAAGAACTTCCGCAAAACGTAAAATTGAAAAGAGCATTTTGCACTGTCACCGATGGTCAATCTGTAGAGAAGCTAATCATCGCTGTCGTCAATATGGACGATGGAACACCATTGACTTTCCCAACAGAATCTCTTCGATTCAAATTCTTGGTTTCAATTCAACAGAAGGGCGAGACATTTGAACTTACGTTCCAACAACATTCAAGTGCAGTTAAAGACATGTTGATTTTGTCAGCCGAAATATTCCCTCAAATCAATGTACTTTGGATTGGTTGTTTGATCATGGTCATTGGAACAACAATGGCAATTAGGCATCGCATCAAACTAGCGAAAAGTTCGAAATAATGAGTCCTAGAATTAATTCATTTGACTCTTGAGTTGAGCACAACTCCTACTATTACGAGAACCATTCCTAATACGCTTAGCCAGACTATGTCTTCTTCGAAAAACATAGATCCAAAAAGCAGCGCGAATATGGCTCCGAAGTAATTCCAAGGTGCAATCTTGCTAGCGACATCACTGTGCAATGCCATTGTCATGCTGTATTGTGCGGCTTGCGCGAAAATCCCCATGATTAAGAAGTAGAGCCATTCTATTCCAACGGGAGTTACCCAATCGAAGTAGCACCAAATACCTACAATTGGAATAGCAACTAACGGATTATACATCACAATTGTCATTGGATGATCTGTTCCTTTGCTTTTGATAATAGAATTGTAGGCAAGTCCTGCAAATAGGGCGGAGGTTATTCCTACCAAAAGCCACTCAACTTTAACTCGTGGGTCGAATCCTTTAATAAGCACAGCGCCAACTAAAGCAATCAGAAAAAACAACCACTGTATACGTTTTACTTTTTGATTGTTCAATTGTGTGGCAATCATCACGGTGAATACAGGGGATAAATATTGAATCGTGCTTGCGCTTGCGAGCGGCATATTCATTACTGTCATGAAAAAAAGTGTGAGCGCAATCAGTCCCATGAAGCCGCGCATGAAAAGCCAAAACCTATTATTTCCCCAGAATGGAATTTTGTGGTATTTCACATAGCCTGCGCAGAAGACCAAAGAAACAATCGATCTGAAAAGGATTATTTCATGAACAGGGATGTGATGATGTGCCTTTGCAATGGCATTTACTACAGCAAAACAGAATACGGAGAAAACCATATAGAGTATTCCTTTCTGTGCAGCTGTAATTGTCAAACCGATGGATTTAGTGGCGAAGATAGTTGGTTAAATACTTTGTATATATTATTCACTTGTCAACGCTTCTATTAAATCGGCAGTTGAAAAATAGAAAGTAATTCACGCATAAAACAAAAGCCCCTCTTATCATAGATAAGAGGGGCTTTTTTATTTCCTTAGAGTTGAATTAAGCGATGCTTAGTTTCTTCTCCAAATCTTCAAGATATTTTCTGAAGTGTTTGTCCGTTTCTTGCAAATTGTTTACCGTGCGACAAGCGTGAAGAACTGTTGCGTGGTCTTTGCCACCGCAATGTGCTCCAATGCTCGCTAGGCTGCTCTTAGTCATCTTCTTTGCAAAATACATTGCAATCTGACGAGCCTGAACAATCTCACGCTTACGTGTCTTGCTCTTAAGCAATTCAATCGGAAGATCGAAATAATCACAAACCACTTTCTGAATGTAGTCGATACTAACTTCACGAGCGGTGTTCTTAACGAACTTGTCGATCATTTGTTTAGCCAACTCAAGTGTGATTGATTTCTTGTTCAACGATGATTGAGCAATCAATGAAATCAATGCACCTTCTAGTTCACGAACGTTAGTTGTGATTGAGTATGCGAGGTATTCAACAACTTCGTCTGGAAGCTCGATACCATCTGCATACATTTTCTTTTTAAGAATCGCAATGCGAGTCTCAAGTGATGGCACTTGGAGATCGGCACTAAGACCCCATTTGAAACGAGACAACAAGCGTTGCTCCATTCCTTGCATTTCAACAGGAGGTTTATCACTTGTAAGAATGATTTGCTTACCTGTCTGGTGAAGATGATTGAAGATGTGGAAGAATACATCTTGTGTTTTCTCCTTTCCACTGAAGAATTGCACATCGTCAATAATCAACACATCCATCATTTGATAGAAATGAGAGAAGTCATTCACGGTATTGTTGCGAACTGCATCAATAAATTGGTGAGTGAATTTTTCAGAACTTACATAAAGAACTGTTTTCTCTGGATACTTATTCTTGATCTCGATACCAATAGCATGAGCCAAGTGAGTTTTTCCAAGTCCAACACCTCCATAGATCAATAGTGGATTGAAAGCAGTTCCGCCTGGCTTGTTTGCCACAGCGTATCCTGCGCTGCGTGCAAGACGATTACAATCACCCTCGATGAAATTTTCGAAAGAATAATTTGGGTTCAGATTTGAATCCACATTCAACTTGCGAAGACCAGGAATGATGAAAGGGTTTTTGATTGGCGACTCACCCATATCCAATGGCATATTCACAGGAGCGTTCTTTACCGCTTTGCGGTTGCTCGTTGGAACTTTAATAGTGTATGGATTTGAGTTGTTCAGATTGTTTTCCATGATGATGGAATACTCCAATCTTCCCTCCGCACCAAGTTCTTTCTTGATGATCTTCTTAAGTAAAGTCACATAGTGCTCTTCAAGCCACTCATAAAAAAACTGAGATGGAACTTGAATAGTCAAAACGCTGTCTTCTAACTTAACAGGTTTAATGGGTTCAAACCAGGTCTTAAATCCTTGCGGGCTAACATTGTCTTTAATAACTTCAAGGCAATCATGCCATACCTGATTATGGTCCTTATTCATTATATACAATACGGTTAATTCGGTTAATAGTAGAATTCGAAAGGCTTAGTCGGCTAAAATAGTTCAACTCTTCTAACGGACCACAAAAGAACAATGAAAAAAGTGAAAAAAAAAAGTGATTGCCTATTGACTTTTCAGAAAGTTTGACTATTCAACATTTTATCCGAAACACTTGACTATTCAGTATTTTTAGCAGTTCTTTTATATTTTCTTCAAGTCGCTCAATGTAGTCATTTATTCTTCAACTCCTTACCTTTTTTTATGCCTTCCCTGACCTTATTATCGCTTTCTGTGATTTTATATTTGTCAACAGCGAATATTTGCTATGTTCATATCAGTCGGGGAGGGAGTACTAACATTCATTCTGTATTTTTAACCCATGTTTACTACAGAAATCAAGCTTCGCGTGCGATACGCAGAAACCGATAGAATGGGCTATGCTTATTACGGTAATTACGCCACCTATTTTGAAGTAGCCCGTGTGGAGTCTCTTCGAGAATTAGGTGTATCGTACCGTCAACTGGAAGATGATGGCATTTTGCTTCCCGTAAGCGAGTATTCAATCAAATTCCTGAAGCCCGCATTCTACGATGATGAACTCGTTATCAAAACAAATATCATCGAACTACCAACGGCTAGAATTAGATTTAGCTACCAAACTTGGCGCAGTGATGATTTGCTCAATGAGGCAAAAACGGATTTGGTTTTTGTAGACAAAACCTCCGGAAGGCCCACCAGATGTCCCGAACAAGTGCTTGAAAAACTTAGAGACTACTTTGTCTAATTCGAAAGTATAAGCTCTCCTTCTGCATCATCTTCCTCATCAATGAGCGTGGGATGCCCAGATACGTGGTTGTTTCCGCTAAAATTTATTCCACTAAATAGATAATCTGTGGCAAAGGCATAAATAGAATTTATCGAAGAATTATTGATAAAGGCTTGCTGCGCGCGCAATTCACGCGCGTCAATTACACCAATGCCTTGATTGAATAATTCACATTTAATGACATCACCTGAAACAAAAACGTCTGAAACGCCCGTGTGAGTGTAGATTGCGATGCTATCTCCTTCAAATGCAAGGTAGACTGAACCAGAAGCGTGTCTGTTTTCGAACTTCAGATAGTTTTGAGAAAGTGTCCCAACGCTTCTTACATCGCCTGTTCCGCGATTTTCAATATGTGAGATACTCGGTGCGTAAATTCGAACAGTAACAGTCTTTTTAAAAGACCTCACAAAATTGCAAGTGTTCTCATTCCTTATATAGAGCGTATTTCCAGAGACTTCTGTAAAGATTTTAGGCAATACATTACTCGGACCAATGAGCTCTACAGCATAATCACTTGAGTCTACTAATTCAATATGGATATAATCCTCAAGTTCTAGATTTTCAAAAACTCCTGTACTTCTGCGAATAGTCACTTCTTTCCCCGCAGATTTAAAACAATCTGGCGCAGACTCTTTGTTACAAGAGGTCTGCACAATCAATAGCAAAAGAAATATGTAGAACTTTTTTCTCATTTCCATTGATAGATTAGTCCAATCTCGCCATGGTCAGCTTTCGCAAAATGTGTTTTCAAAGCTAGTTGTAATCCAAGGTGATCATTTACTGCATAGCGCAAACCAATGCGGTGATACAAACTACCGTCGCTCTTCCATTTTGACTTCAAATAAAAACCTTGTTGCATGATCAATTTGAAACGATCAAAATGCATGGCATAAGAAAGTACTCCGCCAATTTGAAAAACATCTTTGGCTGAAATGCTTTCTTCTGAATACCGCTCTAGTAGCGTTTTTAAAGAGGAATTATACATCAAGTCAAGTCCTACACCCAACGAACTTTTATAGGTGAAATGTCTTTCTTGTAATGTTTGAAAAGTGACGCTTGGATATTTCTTACCCAGTGGTGGACTGATTTCTTTGAAGCCAACCACGAGACTATTTGAAGTATTCCATGTTTTGGAGAATTCCTCAATATTTCCTTTCAAAGGAGTATTATGAAATTGTCTATGCGATAAAGCGATGAACCAGCCTAGATTATTCGTTCCTTGATTAGGAAGTTGAAATGCACCGTTTGAAAAATGCGTCATTCGAATGCCTGTTCTTAAATCATACTTTCCAATAGTCAAGAATCGAACACTGTATTGAAGCGTAAGACATGCGTTGAAATTAGACCCGATAACATCGGCTTGATGATTCTCTTCAAGATCCCATGTTTTAGTAGAATAGCCTAATCCAATTCCCAATCCAAGCCAATTGTTGAATCCATCGAATGAATTGACATGCTTTTTCAATCGCAAAAGAGAGAGATTCATTAAATAGGAGGCTCCAATCTGATATCCAAGTTGTGGCAGATTTCCGGTATTACTAAAGAATACATCATATCCCATTTCAGGATAGTTGTAACGTTGATGCCATGGCTTATCGCCCATCATTTGAACCATCCATGTAGCCTGAGCTCCGAATGAATGTCCTTTTATAAGGTGTTTCATTTGCGGATTGTGAGGAATAACAAAACCGAAATGAGGAGCTACAGTGACTGTTCTATTCTTTGCAAGTTTCCATGGGCCTAAGTAAAGTGCCGAAGAATTATTCACACTCAAGGAATCTTCCATGGCTAGCATTCCATGGCTGCATAAAATAAGAAGGAGCAAGGCAATTGTTCTCACGGTTCAAACCTAATGTTTTTTTACTTTGACATAGATCTCATGATTCTAAATTTCCCGCCAATAAGGCTATTGGCTATTAGCTATTGGCATTTAGCTTATAGCCAACAGCCAACAGCCAAGAGCTAACAGCCAAGAACCTCTTCCACAATTCTCTTCACACTTGCTTCTTTCGAGTAGTTTGCGTTGAATCTTGCTTTTGCTTTCTCGCCCATCTCGATGCGTTTAGTTGGATTTGAAATGTATTCTTTCATACAACTGGCAAGTTCGGATGCGTTATCTGGTTCGAATAATAAACCGGCATTTCCGTGATCCAAAATTTCAGGAGTTCCGCTGGAATCTGTTCCGATAATTGCTAGTCCAAAACTCATGGCTTCAATCGTCACCGTTCCAAATGTTTCGCCTTTCGATGCAAGAATGAAAATATCGATAGCTCTATAAAACGCTTCAACGTCTTTTGAATAGGGTTTGAAATGAACTCTGTTTTGTAATCCTAGGGAACGCACTTTTTGTTTGAGTTCGACTTCATAATCACGTCCTTCATTTTTCGTTGATTCCCCCATTATCACAAGGTGGGTATTGTCGTTGCAAATTTGAAGCGCGTTGATTGCTATGTGTTGGCCTTTCAAGGGGTCAATACGTCCGATGATACCAGCTATTAAAGCGTCTTTCGGAAGATTGAGTAATTCACGAGCTTCAGCCGAAGACAATTTTTTCGCATGAATTAGTTTGGTATCTGCTCCAAGTGGGATAACGGAAATTCTATTCTTAGGAAAGCGCGTTCGATTAACAACTTGTTCTTTGAGAAAATTGAGCGTGGAGATCCACTTGTCGATAGACAAGAATCGCAACGTATGAAAAAGATCTTTCTTGTCGACACCAAGTTGCATCGCTTGTTGATAGATCAATTTGAGTTTTCTACTGGAGAATTTTTTCACCCACGATAGCAATGACATATCTCGCGTATCGCGAAACCAAACGAGATCTATTTTTTCTTTATCAAATAGTCCTGCAACTTTGAAAGCATTTTTTATATCAAAGTATTTTTTATTGAAAGCTACACAGGTGTGCGTTAAACCGCACTCGAGAACACGTTTGTGAATTGGCGAATCAGCTACACAGAATACATGTACGGAAAAACCTTCGTTTGCAATCCATTCGGCGTATCTCACGAAATTCATTTCGAGACCACCCCAGCTAATGGAGCTACAATAGAAAGCGATTCGTTTATTCATTAATCTTCGTAGACATCGAGTAACATCAGAGCTTCGCTTAGTTCACCTAGCGTTTTCATTTCGCTTTGTTTTTTCGCTACTTCTTTTCCTGATTTGTAGACTTCAATAGCTTCTTCGACTTTGCCTTTTTCTTCAAGTATTTTACCCAATTGGTAATAGCTTGCTAGATAATTGGGATCGTTCTTTATGATTGATCTCAATATTTTTATCGCTTGATTTAAATCGCCTATTTTCTGATGTTCTAATGCGGCAGCGTAATGCAAGAAACTATCGTTAGGATTTGTTTCGAGCATTTGCTCTATCATTTTTAAACGATTTTGGGTCATGGCAATTATGGCTTTATATAATATTTCAAAGCTTCGGGCATGAACTCTTTTAATGAAGCAATACGAGTCTCATCGCTAGGGTGAGTGCTTAGAATTTCGGGTGGAGCTTGACCTCCTGTGGCTGACATTCTTTCCCAGAAACCAATTGAAGCTTGTGGGTCATAACCTGCCATTGCCATAAATACCAAACCGAGTTTATCGGCTTCGCTTTCATGATTGCGGCTATACGCCAACATTCCAAGTTGACTACCAATTCCGTATGATTGAAGGAAGATGTCTTTTGCAAGCCCAGGTTTTTCGCCCATTACTGCGCCCAATGTTTGGCCCGCAGCGTTGATTATAAGGCCTTGGCTCATGCGCTCATTACCATGACGAGCAATAGCGTGTGCAATTTCGTGTCCCATTACTACTGCAAGACTTGCTTCATCTTGAGTCACAGGCAAAATACCGGTATAGACAACAACTTTACCTCCAGGCATACACCAAGCGTTCACTGTTGGATCGTTCACCACATTGAATTCCCATTGGAAACCTTCAATGCGACTTGACTGACCATTATCTGTTAGGAATTTCTCCACAGCACCTTTGATGTTATTTCCAATGCGTTGTACCAAAGCAGTTTTTGGGTCAGAAGCAGGAATCACTTGGCTTGTAGAAAGAAATTCTTGATATGCGGTTAAACTCATACCAATCATTTCTGATTCGGCGATGAGATTCATTTGTCTTCTATTTGTGATTGGAACTTTGGTGCAAGAAACGATGTAGGCAACGGACAAAAGTATGCCCATTACGATGCTTGTTTTTTTCATAGTGATTTAAGTAGAAGTAGCGAATTATTGGATTTCGGCAGTTAGTCCGCGATCCAAGAGGGCAGTGCAGATGGGCTCAAGCTTTTCGAACTCACCGTTTTTGACCTCACACTTTCCTTTGTAATGGACGAGTAGAGTGCATTGTTCGGCTTGAACAGGTTCGTGACCACAAACCGAAATAAGTGATTCAATGACAAAATCGAAAGTGTTGAACTCGTCGTTGTAAAGAACAATTTTACGTGTCTCTACAGCGGCAACATCTTCAAGGATTAATTCTTCTAATTCGGTGCTTGACATGAATGTTTTTTCTTAAGCTGCAAAGATATAGATAAAAAACCGGAGCAAACCAAGCGGAAGCAACGAAACTTCAGACCATGTGCCTGATTTTTTCAACTTTTATGAAAAAACAATCTTAAACACTATTTCTTGCAGGTTGGTCGATGTATACTTTTGTTATATCGAAGCTGATTTTTGAGTGAAATTGAGTATAGGGTTGTTTTTCAGTGGTTTGCGTTGTTTATTTTTTTTATTCCTCGTTTTATGCATGTCGTGCACTATTTTTTGCACTTTCATGTGTGTTTGATACCCGTGCCAAAAGTTGTCTGTTTTGCTCGATAAGGGGGTTTTGGCTTATTTTGGGTCGTGAGTGTACTTTTATAGGGTATAGGCCGTGGTGTTTTTTCGCGAATTGTTTTTTTATTTGTAGTCTCGAAAAGGTACGAAACACCATCCTAGGGGTTTGAATTAACTAAAACGATTAAACATGAACACAGTTGCTAAAGTTCTCATAGTTGAAGACGACTTGGTTGTACGTTCTAACCTTGAAGTGATTATAAAAGAGATGGGGCATGAAATTATTGGTTTCGCTGACAATGCTGTAGACTCTCTTGTTCTTTTCACCATTAAGCATCCAAATATCGTGATTTGCGATATCAATATTAATGGTACTACCAATGGAATTGAACTCGCAAAAAAAATGCATGAGATTAGAAGAACCCCTGTTCTTTTCCTCACAGCCTTCAATAATGAAGAGTTCTTCAACAAAGCGAAATTGGCTGCGCCGCTCGCATTCATCAGTAAACCAATCGACCGTGTCAATTTTGAGCGTTCCGTTTCTTTGGCCATCGAACACTCAAAAGATATTATCGGTTTTACCACAGACAATGCTCCAGTTGAGGAATGTTTATATACAAGAGTTGGTAATAGACTTAAGAAACTATATATAAAGGATATTGAATTCGTTGAAGTGGACGGGAAGTACTCGTCACTTTGTGTTGGTCAGCGCATGATCAATTGCAAAATTTCTCTGAAAGATCTTCTTGAGAAGCTCCCAAGAGATAAGTTCATTCAAGTCAATCGCAACTTTGTCATTAATATGGACATGATCGAGGACATCGACATGGCCAACTTTAATGTAAAGATGCCAACTAAGGATGTGCCCATCAGTCGAACATTTAAGGATCAATTGATGGATAGGATTAAGTTGATATAGGATTGAGGCGAAAGGTTTTTGTAAGGGCAAAGAAGTACGGGAAACCGTACTTTTTTGTTTGTTGCCGAATCAAAGTCTTAAGACAACCGAACGACTTTCATCCAAAAACTTTTTCGACCATCCTCAATATGGATCGATTTAAGTTGAGTCCTTTGATCTCTTCGGGAGTCATCCACTTCAATTGTTTTGATTCATTGCTAATAACGAAATTCTTGTGCTTTGCTTTGAGCAAGAATCGTATATCATAATGCAAATGTGCTGGTTCTCCTTTCTTTGCATTGAATGGAATTTCGTGAATGTCGATGTCGAAGATGTCTTCACTAACAAATTCAATTTCCTCAATCCCTGATTCCTCTTGTGCTTCGCGGAGTGCCACGAGTTTGATGTTGGATTCACCATCCGCGTGACCACCGAACTGCATCCACATATCAAGAAATGCGTGGTGGTTCATCAACACCTCAGTTCCATCAGGAGACAAGACCCAAGCGCTCCCTGTGATGTGACCAGCAAGATTTGTTCTATAAAAGCAATCATCATTCTCACGAATAAAACGAAGCATTTGTTCTTTGAACTCTTGTTCTTCTGGAGTAGGGAGGTAGGTTTCGAGCATGGTCGTGGGGTAGTGGGGTGTTGGGGTGGTGGGGTCGGGAGTTCGTGGGGTAAAGGTAATTTAAGTGAACCCAAATGATTCCGGATTCCGGATTCCGAATTTCTGAAAACCTCTCTGTTGTTCTCTAGAACTCTGCCTAAAGCCTAAAGCCTAAAGCCAATAGCCAATAGCCAACAGCCTAAAACTGAAAATAAATAAACGGCTGCAAGTCCGCACTTAATACTTGGTAAACGAAGAAGATCGTCACTAGACATGCTACCGCTATTGCTGGAATAGGTAAGTTGGAGAAGGTGCTGCGGTATTTCTCTTTCATTGCAGTTGGCAACCAGTGAATGATCATTCCAACTAATATTACCAAAAAGACTTTCCAATATCCCGCGATCACTTCTGGTGCAATGCTGAAATCCATGTGCATGAAGATGCGCTCTAACATGGTTGTTGCCGACAAGAATTCTGTTCCGATATCATGTGTGTCTTCTAACTCCGCCCATGAATTATTACTACCTGCTCTAAACCAAACACGCGTCAATGTGATGAATGTAAACGTCAAGAAAATTGCCCACATTCTGAAATACCACTTGCTCTTGTCTTTCCACGGACTGATCTTATTCCACAGTTTGTAGAACACCAATCCAAATCCATTCAGTCCCCCCCAAATAATGAAGTTCCAGCTCGCACCGTGCCAGAACCCCCCAATCAACATCGTCAACATCAAATTCAAATTCGTTGTACACCATTGCGCAAACGACTTGACAAAATAGGCAATTAATAAAATCAAACCTATCGTAGCTCCCGCAACAATCAATACCATTATTGATTTAGCTAACAATGCTACAATACCTACAAATACGCCTAAGAGAATAAATGAACCTACAGAGCCTTTTTGATTTCCACCTAATGGGATGTACAAATAATCTTTCAACCAA
>CALRZB010000023.1:0-18414 GCA_943372555.1 Chryseobacterium gleum
CGCAACTTTGAAGCAGCTTCATCAATCAAGTCAATAGCTTTATCCGGCAAAAAACGGTCAGTGATATAACGTTGGGAAAGTTCGACCGCAGCAATAATTGCATCGTCTTTGATTTGCACTTTGTGATGAGACTCATATCTTTCCTTTAAACCACGAAGTATGCTAATTGCTGCATCGCGATCTGGCTCATCTATCATTACTTTTTGGAATCGACGTTCTAATGCTTTATCCTTTTCAAAATACTTTTGATATTCTGCAAGAGTTGTCGCTCCTATTGCGCGCAGTTCGCCGCGAGCAAGAGCGGGCTTAAGAATGTTAGCCGCATCCATTGCCCCTTCTCCTCCGCCGGCGCCAACGAGAGTGTGAATCTCATCTATGAAAAGTATAATTTCACCTTCACTTCCTTGAACTTCATTCACTACTGATTTAAGTCTTTCTTCAAATTCACCTTTGTATTTAGCGCCTGCAATAAGCGCAGCCATATCCAAAGCATAAATCTGTTTGGTTTTCAAATTTTCAGGAACATCTCCTTTTATTATTCTATACGCTAAGCCTTCTGCTATAGCTGTTTTACCAACTCCAGGCTCACCGATAATGATTGGGTTATTTTTTGTACGTCGCGTCAGAATTTGGGTCACCCTGCGAATTTCTTCGTCTCGTCCAATGACAGGATCAAGCTTCCCTTCTTGGGCAAGTTTATTCAGATTCTTCGCATATTTTTCTAGTGAATTGTAGGTCTCTTCTTGGGTAGAAGAAGTAACTTTTTTTCCCTTTCTTAACTCTACAATTGCCGCTTTTAATTCTTTCTGAGTAACTCCGCTATCACGAAGCATTTGAGATGCTTGGTCTTTCCCATCCACAAGCGCAAGGATTAAATGCTCAATACTTACAAATTCATCTTGGAATTCGCGCAAATAATTTTGCGCTTGATTCAATGTTGCATTTGCATCAGGTGAAAGATGTAATTGTCCACCTGAAACCTTCGGACGAGAGTCTATAATTCGATCGAGCGCTTGTCCGAGAAGAGCTACATTAACATTCAACTTTTTCAAAAGAAATGGAGCCACGCTTTCATCTACCTCGAGGATGGCTTTTAGTAAATGTGCATTTTCCAATGTCTGCTGACCTTTCGCTAGAGCTATTTGCTGAGCTCTTTCGATGGTCTCTTGAGATTTGATTGTGAACTTTGAAAAATCCATGGGTATATTAATTTGATTTTGCGATGACAATCATCAATCCAACCCGAAATTTCAGAAAAATTGTCGTGTAGACATTGAACATTCTGACAAAACGCCGGCTAATCAACGCCTTAATGGCACATAAAGGTATTTTAACTGCAAAAGTTCTGTGTATATTCGGTTTATGAAACTCTTCATTATCGGATATATGGGTTGTGGGAAATCCGCTATTGGAACAGTGATTTCCACAAAAACAGGCCTCCCTTTTATCGATTTAGACGATAGAATAGAGAACGAAATTGGTCAATCCATTGTAGGAATTTTCAAAACACGGGGTGAATCCTTCTTTAGGACTTTAGAACAAGATACCTTGGATGAAGTAAATATATCAAGGGAAGAGTTTGTGCTTTCTACTGGAGGTGGAACACCATGTTTTGGCGATGGATTGCGCAAAATGAAAATGGCTGGCAAAGTAGTATATCTCAAATCTACCGTCGACAATTTGCTGATGCGACTAGAACCTAGCATCGAAAAAAGACCCATTCTTGCTTCAAAACCTTTGGAGGAGCGACGTCAATTTATTGTCGAGCATTTGGCTCAACGCGAAAAATTCTACAGCCAAGCCGACATCATTGTTACTGTAGATGGAAAGACGGTTTCTGAAATAGCTGACGAAATTATTGCTCAAGCTTCTAAGTGAACGCTTTCTTTCTTATTCGAAAAATCAACTTCAACATGTTCTTTCAAATTCGTTGAAAGCGTCAATCCCACAAAGTTTGCGCGCATTGGAAATCTTCTATGAAAACGATCAATTAATGTTGCAATAGAAAGTTGCTTTACCTCTGCATCCAATAGGTATCTCGATGCATACATTAACGTTCGCCCAGAATTAAGAACATCATCAACAAGTACCACTTGCTTGCCTTTTAGATCCTTCAGATTTCCAGTGAAATTGATAACTCCATGAAGGGGATTCTCCTTATCAATTGTCAACACAAGATTAGAGACATTAAGTGTAGAAATTGAAACCAAAATTTCATAGAGTCGAGTTGCGAGTTCACTTCCATTGCCCTTAACACCTACAAGAATTAATTCCTTTGATGCGTAATGGTGTTCGTAAATCTCGTGCGCCATTCTGGTGATTTTTTGATTCACCTGCGTGGTATTCAATATCAATGTTCTTTCTTTCGGCATAACAGTCAATTTCGAGGCATAAAGTTAACTCAATTCTTTTCAAATAGAGCAACCGATTCTATATGTGATGTATGGGGGAATTGATCTACAAGTGAAATTTTCTTTAAGACATATCCACTTTCAGCTAAAACTTCAGTATCTCTTGCTTGCGTAGATGGATTGCAGCTAACGTAGACAATTCTCTTAGCTTCCAAATTCATCACCTTTCGCAACGTTTTTGGAGCAATACCGCCGCGAGGAGGGTCAAGCACTAGGGTGTGAATCTTTCCTGTATACTCTGGGTATTCCAAAAGGAACTTCCCCACATCGGCTGCGAAGAATTCGACGTTTGACACATTGTTTCTTCTCGCATTCTCGCGTGCATCCACAATAGCCGACTCCACTATATCCACTCCAATTACTTTTCGACTACTCTGTTGGGCGAGCAATTGTGCAATTGTCCCAGTGCCGCAGAAAAGGTCCATTGTCAATTGTCCATCATCTTCAGCGGATACATCAGCGTACTCAAGCACCTTATTGTACAATCGTTCGGCACTTTTTGGATTGGTTTGGAAAAAGCTTTGCATGCTAATTTCAAAAGTCAACCCGTTAATCTTTTCAACAATCTTTGGCACTCCGAAAAGTAATTCAGTGGATCCATTCAGTGGATCAACACGATCACCTTCGTCATTATTAATTGTATGAATTACTCCCGCGATTCTATCGCCAAGTAGTTCTTTTACTTTATCACAAAAGGCATTTTTATCAAACCGATCAATCATTCGGTCGGTAGTAACAAGATTCATTAGAAGTCTATTTTCCAAGAAACTTTTCCTTACTACTAGAAACCTAAAGAAGCCTGTTCGTTTTGGCGGGAGCCAAGCCGGAAGGCCAGTTGCGATGCACCAGTTGCGAAGAATATGAAGTTTTGATTCAAACTCCTGGTCAAACATTCCAGAGTCTTGATTCAAATTTTCCACGCACCACCAGGTGCCGCGATGTTTGAATCCGAGTGCAAAATCATCCACTTCTTCTTTCAATATCTCGTCGAAACGAATTACTGAAAAAGAGTACTCCATTTTATTTCTATAATGCCATACTTCAGGAGAATTTATGAATTCATCCAATAGGTCGTCGGCATTCTCAATTTTCCCGATGCGTTTAAAAAGCTCTAACGTTGTGCGCTTTTTAGATTCCGTTTGGAATTCTATTGGCCAAGTAGCATAAGGTGCTCCAGGAATGGCTTGATAGGGAACTTGCACCTCATCTGGGGAAAGTGTTAATACCTCCAGTAATTTGCATTCTGCATGACGCTTTGCGCCCTTTACAACTTGCGCTTTTACAAGTTGTCCTGGAATTGTATTTTGGACAAATACTGTAAATTCACCTTCAGGCGTTGGTATTTTGCCAATACCCACACCGCCAAATCCAAGATCCTTGATCATGATTTGGATGACTTGATTCTTCTTTAAAAAACGTTCCACCATATCGGCAAATGTAAGGTAGCAATTTGAGGATGGAATAATTCAAATACCTTTGATTCCATGGAAAGAGGAAAATTAATTGCTTTACTTGGTGGTCCTACCCTATTTTTATTGTTTGCTTTAGTTCAACCTTTTGGACTAGAACCCGCTGCAGCAAAGACTTTGGGCGTTATTTCATGGATGCTTGTATGGTGGATTACGGAATGTTTGCCAATGGGCGCTACCTCACTGCTGCCCATCGCTCTGTTTCCACTTTTAGGGGTAATGAGCATCGAGAAAACTTGTGTATCCTTCGGAAATAAGTACGTTTTCCTGTTCATGGGTGGTTTCATCATTGCGTTAGCAATGGAAAAATGGAATCTTCATAGAAGACTTGCGCTTTCTATTGTAAAACTAACTGGTGTTGGCGCGGATCGAATAATCCTTGGTTTTTTCGCTGCATCGTTTCTAATTTCGATGTGGATTAGCAATACAGCGACGGCTCTTATGATGTTTCCAATTGCAGCTTCTGTTGTCAATTTGCTCTTGCATGAGGACAAAAAACTTCATGGCAAAAAGGAGAAAAATTTCGCATTAACCTTGATGCTTTCTATCGCCTATGGCTCTAGTATTGGTGGAATTGCCACTCTTGTGGGTAGTCCACCAAACGCGGCGATGGCGGGGATCTTAAGCAACGAAACTTTCCATTCCTCTGTCAGCTTCTTCGATTGGTTTATTATTGGATTTCCCTTTGCTGTCGCTCTTTTTATTCTTTCCTACTTGCTTTTGGTAAAAGTTATTTTCCCAAATAAACTTGGCAAATTCGAAATGGGGAATCAAATTATAACAAGTGAACTCGAGAAATTAGGAAAATGGAAACATCAAGAAAAAGCCATTTTCGTTGTATTCATTTCTACCGCTATTCTTTGGATTGTTCAAGACCCATTGGCTCTTTGGCTTAAACCATTTGGTATAGAATTAACCGATGTTGGAATTGCCATTATTGCAGGACTTTCTCTTTTTCTTATTCCTTCAGAAAAAAAATCAAGCCACCGACTTCTCGAATGGAAAGACACTGAAAAATTACCTTGGGGCGTACTCCTCATGTTCGGCGGAGGAATGGCACTGGCAGAAGGATTTAAAGCGAGCGGTCTTATTGATAAAATTTCATTATGGATTGGAGTTGTTGACCAAAGCAACCTCTTCATTTTCGTTTCAATGCTTTGCTTAATAGGACTTGTGCTTACTGCACTAATGAGCAATCTAGCGATGGTCAATATATTTGTTCCAATCGTTGCTATGCTCGCTGTAAATGCGAATATAAATCCTGCGTTTTTTGCTATTCCCGTGACTATAGCAGCGAGTTGTGACTTTATGTTTCCGATGAGCACTCCTCCCAATGCTATAGCTTACAGCAGCGGGTATATAAAAGCAAAAGACATGTTCAAAGCAGGACTCTTATTGAATGTGCTTTCGCTCCTCTTATTAATGGTTGTGATTTTTCTAACCCTAGCCTGATAATTTTAGTTTAAAGCAAAGTAGTGGGACATATATAATTCGTCTTTGGAACAACTGTATTCTTTACTTCAGCGAATCCGCCGATAACATCTTTAAAATTATCCCAACCGCGCTGTTTCAAAATAGAAGCGGCGATCATACTTCTATAGCCACCCGCACACATCAAAATAAAAGCCTTGTCTTTTGGAATTTCTGCTAGATGTGCATTGATTTGATTCAATGGAATATTAATTGCGTCGAGAGTATGCTCAGAATCAAACTCACTCTTCTTACGCACATCAATCACAACAGGTTTTTCATTTCTATAAGCAACAGCAAACTCTTCAGCAGTAATTCGCACCAATGATTCCACTTCTTTCCCCGCTTTATTCCATGCATCAAATCCACCATTCAAATAGCCGATTGTATAATCGTAACCCACGCGTGAAAGACGAATCATTGTTTCTTCTTCACGACCTGGTTCTGTAACCAAAAGAATTTCTTGCTTCACATCGGGGATCATCTCTCCCACCCATTGCGCAAAACTTCCGTCAATACCAACGTTGATACTATTTGGGATAAAGCCTTTAGCAAAATCGTTTGCACTGCGCGTATCAAGAACGAGAGCGCGCGTTTCATTTGCAACTGCTTCAAATTCTAGAACGCTCAAAGGCTTTTTACCACGATCCATGATGGTATCCAAGCTATCATATCCTTTGATATTCATAATTACGTTTTGAGGAAAATAAACCGGAGGTGAAGTTAATCCGGTTAGCAATTGTTTGACAAATTCTTCTCTTGTAAGATTCGGATTCAAAGCATAATTAACTTTTTTCTGGTTGCCCAAAGTATCTGTTGTTTCCTTGCTCATATTCTTTCCACACGCACTGCCTGCGCCATGATTAGGATATACAATTAAGTCGTCGCTCAAAGGCATGATTTTATTTCTCAAAGAATCATATAAATAACTTGCCAATTTTTCTTGAGTCAAATCTGCGATAACATGTTGAGCCAAATCAGGACGTCCAACATCACCTATGAATAACGTGTCACCAGAAATAATTCCGTGCTCCTTTCCTGTTTCATCAATAATCAAGTACGTAGTACTTTCCATTGTGTGACCAGGAGTGTGGATGACTTTTACTTTGCAACCACCTACGTTGAATATTTGATTGTCTTCTGCTACCGTTGCTTCGTAACCCGGCTTTGCTGTGGGGCCGAATACAATTTCAGCATTTGCATTCTTTTTCAAATCGAGGTGACCGCTAACGAAGTCAGCGTGAAAGTGCGTTTCAAAAACATACTTGATTTTTGCATTATCCTTTTTGGCACGATCGATATACGGTTGAACTTCGCGAAGTGGGTCGAAGATCGCAGCTTCGCCGTTGCTTTCAAGGTAGTAAGCTGCATGAGCTATACAACCGGTGTAAATCTGTTCTAGTTTCATGACAAAATATTTTTGTGTAATTTTTCTTTGAAACAAAGTTCCAAAAACTACACATGCAAGTTCTGTCACTAATGTTACATAACAAACTGACATTCGTCATGTTATAATAAAAAGTGAAACGGGAAAATTAGAAATGAATGGGTAAAAAAAAAGCGGCCGAACAAAAAGTTAGACCGCTTTACAATGTTTTAGTGACCTCGGCTGGAATCGAACCAGCGACCGACTGCTTAGAAGGCAGTTGCTCTATCCCCTGAGCTACGAGGCCTCTTAAAAAGACACAAGGTTCAAAGTTTATGTAATAAACTTCGAACCTTGACCTTTTTTCGTCGGGGTGGCAGGATTCGAACCTACGACCTCCTGCTCCCAAAGCAGGCGCGATACCGGGCTACGCTACACCCCGAAAATTTTGGCGGAAAGGGGGGGATTCGAACCCCCGGTACCAGTTTCCCAGTACGACAGTTTAGCAAACTGTTGGTTTCAGCCACTCACCCACCTTTCCAGGTGTTCTCAAAAATTTGAGGGGGCAAAGGTATCAATTCTTCTCAAATATACAAGTATTTTATTTAGAAATCCTTCAAAACCTCGTACAGCTTGTGCACGGGAAGCCCCATAACATTGAAATACGAGCCCTCTAACCTGTTGATTCCTATATAACCTATAAACTCCTGTACCCCATAAGACCCTGCTTTATCATAGGGTTTATATTTATCTATATAATGGGAGATCTCTTCATCACTTAATAATACAAACTCCACTTTAGTCTCATCCACAAATACCACACTCTTGTCTTTCGAAACCACACTCACACCGGTATAAACGTGGTGCACATTCCCACTCAACTGATTCAACATATCGATCGCCTCTTCTCTGTTCTCCGGTTTATTGAGCACTCGACCTTCCACCCAAACTACGGTATCAGCTGTAATCAAGACCTCATTAGGTGCCAAATCTTGACGGAATGCCTCAGCTTTGACCTTCGCTAAATAGGACGGAATCTCACCTGCTTGCAAATCTGAAGGAAATGACTCATCTACATCTTTCGTCCTAACCTCAAATTCAATATCCAGTCCAGCCAACAATTGCTGCCTGCGTGGACTCTTCGATGCCAAGACCAATTTCTTTCCTGTTAAATTTTTCAATATCATATTGCAAAAGTATTCGGCAAATGTATAGAGTGGAATCATTAATTTCGCGACATGCACGAGACCATTCTTATCCTGGATTTCGGTTCGCAGGTAACTCAGCTTATCGCAAGACGAGTGCGCGAACTAAATATTTACTGCGAAATTCACCCTTGGAACAAAGCTCCTGAACTTTCAGATAATGTCAAAGGTATCATTCTTTCAGGCAGCCCTTTTTCCGTTAAGGAAGAAAACGCACCTAAACCTGACATTTCAAAATACACAAGCAAACTTCCTGTTCTCGGAATATGCTATGGCGCTCAGCTGCTCGCAGAAGTAAGCGGTGGCGAAGTAATGAGATCCACTCATCGCGAATACGGCAGAGCAAACCTTGTTTCGGTTAGTTCTGAAAACCCATTGCTCAAAAATGTACCATCCAATTCACAAGTGTGGATGTCACATGGCGACACTATAAAAAACGCCGGTCCGAATTCGAAAATCATCTGCTCTACCACTGACGTAGAATGTGCGGGTTATCAAATCGGTGATCAAAATATTTTCGGTGTGCAATTTCACCCCGAAGTCTATCACAGCATTGATGGAAAACAACTCCTTCAAAACTTTGTAGTAGACATCTGTGGATGCTCTCAAGACTGGACTCCTGCTTTCTTCGTAGATGAAACTGTAGCTCAACTCAAAGCGAAAATTGGCAACGATAAAGTCATTCTTGGTCTTTCTGGCGGCGTTGATTCATCAGTTGCAGCAATGCTTATTCATCATGCAATTGGAGCAAACCTCATTTGCATTTTTGTAGATAATGGTCTTCTTCGTAAAAATGAATTCGAAGAAGTTTTGCATAGCTACCAGGATATGGGGCTAAATGTAAAAGGTGTCAATGCAAAAGACAGATTCTACGCTGCACTTGCTGGCCTTACTGATCCAGAAGCAAAACGCAAAGCAATCGGCCGAGTATTCATCGAAGTATTTGATGAAGAATCAAAACAATACAGTGATGCTAAATGGCTAGGTCAAGGAACAATCTATCCAGATGTTATAGAATCTGTTTCCGCAAGCGGCGGTCCTTCGCAAACTATCAAGTCGCACCACAATGTGGGCGGACTTCCCGACTATATGAAACTCCAAGTGGTAGAACCTCTGCGTTTACTTTTTAAAGATGAAGTTCGTCGCGTTGGCCGTTCACTTGAAATTAAAAATGAAATTTTAGGAAGACATCCATTTCCTGGACCTGGACTAGGAATTCGCATCCTTGGTGATATCACAGCAGAAAAGGTACGCATCTTGCAAGAGGTCGACGCGATCTGGGTCAATGGACTTAAAGAACATAACCTATACGATGAAGTTTGGCAAGCGGGAGCAATCCTTCTTCCTGTGCAAAGTGTAGGAGTTATGGGAGATGAAAGAACCTATGAACAAGCTGTGGCGCTTCGTGCTGTGAATAGCACTGATGGTATGACTGCAGATTGGAGTAGACTTCCACATGAGTTCCTAGCGAAAGTCTCTAACGATATTATTAATAAAGTGAAAGGTGTAAATAGAGTTGTCTATGACATCAGCTCTAAACCACCAGCAACTATTGAATGGGAATAAAATAATGAGAAGTTATCTTTTTTTATTTGTTTGCTTACTGGGATTAAGCCTTGCTTCTTGCACTGCTACTTCACAAACCATTGGACCAATGGAGGAACTGGCTGGAAGAGCATATTATATGCACACCGTTGAGAAGGGTCAAACCCTCTATGCGATTTGCAAATTGTATAAGTGCGACATTAATGAAGTGGTAGCAGCAAATCCGGGAAGTGACACCTCAATTAAAGATGGACAAATTCTCAAAATTCCTGCGGATAAATCCAAAATAAACGATAGCAAAGTCGTTAGTCAAAACAACGAAGCGTTCCTATCTCATACAGTAGAAAAGAAAGAGACTCTTTATGCTATTTCAAAAAAATATGACGTTGACATTAATTTAATCATAGCAGCAAATCCTGGCTGTGACAAAGGATTAAGTAAGGGACAAGAGCTTAGAATTCCTATTAAAAAAAGCACTGCTATTGAAACACCTGCCAAACTAGCTGATTTCGAATATCCAAAACACACAGTGATGGCAGGAGAAACATTGTATGGCATTTCTAGAAGTTATAACGTAAGTGTTGATGCTATTAAGATGGTCAACCCCGGGTTAAGCGACTCATTGAAAGAAGGCCAAGTAATTCTCATCCCTTCGCGTGCATTACCGAACAATCATTCGGTTGAAAAACCAAATGAAACTCCAAAAGAGAGCAAGCCCTTGCCAATCGTTGGTGGTGGCAAAAAATCGGAGTATAATATCTCTTTGATGTTGCCATTTTACAGTGGCGTTGCGGATAGTTTGCTTGATGAAAAAGACCGTATGTATCGCGATGTTGCAATGAATCTATACCGCGGTATGCAAATGGCTGCCGACTCTCTAAAAGCTATGGGATTCAATGCTGACATTTATGTTAATGATGTTACTGACGCTGCTTCAACAGCGAAGAGAGCTCTTGATAAATCTGAAACAAAAAAAGCAGATATCATTTTTGGTCCAGTTTATAAAGAAGCAATTGCGTCGGTAAAAACCTTTTCTGAAACATCGGGAAGCCACATTGTAATCCCCGTTCCACAAAGCAACAAGACCTTACTTTCATGTCAGAACATCAGCAAAGCTTGCCCAAGTGATGCGTCGCAATGGGAATATATGGGACGCTATATTGCGCAGCGTCACGCAAATGACAACGTGATTCTCATTAATTCGATTGACGTAGATGATGTGAAGCAAGTTCAAGTTTTTTCAGATTCCTATCTTTCCACGAAAGGGGATTCTGTAAAAATTGTACGAAACACTTCTGGATCCATAAGCGCATTGAGTGGACTTCTTTCAAAAACAAAGAAGAACATTATTGTGATGCCGACTAACGAAAAGAAGTTGATTAACGCCATGTTTGATTTGATCAAAACTTCAGACGCAATAGTATATGGCTACGATGAATGGGAAACGATGGAAGGCATCAGTGCTGACAATCGCAACAAGTTTAAGATTCACTTTCCAAAAGCGATATTCCTTGATTATGCTTCGCAAAGTGATCAGCAATGGATTGAGACCTATCGCAGAAAATTCAAATCAGAACCAACAGATTTCTCTGCTCTAGGTTATGATATGATGCTTTTTTATGGTCAAGGTCTTATGAAATTTGGAAGAGATTTCCCAAATCACTTTTCTGAAATACAAGCAAAAGGTATGGTAGCCACTGGTTTTGATTTTATCAAAACTGGTGACGAATCAGGCTTTGAAAATCGCTTTAGTATCGTCCTAAAAACGGAAGACTTCGCGATCATCCCGGAGAACTAATTCTATGGTTGAGGTTTAATGGTTGATGGTTGATGTAAAAAATCAAAGCCCCGAAAAACTTTGTTTTTCGGGGCTTTCTATTTAATAACACATCAAAAGTCAAACATTAGCCATCAACCATTGAATTAACTCATCCTGCTTCTTAATTCAGCATCGATAGCATCTAAGAAATCTTCTGTAGTAAGCCAATGCGAATCATTGGTTTTATCTCCGTGAATGCATACTGCAAGATCTTTAGTCATCTTGCCGCTTTCAACTAGATCAACACACACTGTTTCCAGAGTTTTTGCAAAATTGATCAACTCTTGGTTGGCATCCAATTTACCTCTGAATGCTAGACCTTGAGTCCAAGCAAAAATAGATGCGATTGGATTTGTTGATGTTTTCTTGCCTTGCTGATGCTGACGATAGTGACGAGTCACAGTTCCGTGTGCAGCCTCTGCTTCCATTGTTTTACCATCTGGTGTAATCAAAGCAGATGTCATCAATCCAAGAGAACCGAAACCTTGCGCCACGATGTCTGACTGTACGTCGCCATCGTAGTTTTTGCAAGCCCAAACAAAACCACCTTCGCTTTTCAAGCAATAAGCTACCATATCATCTATAAGGCGATGCTCATAAGTGATTCCTGCTGCTGCAAATTTCTCTACATATTCTGCTTGATATACTTCTTCAAAAATATCTTTGAAACGACCATCATAGGCCTTAAGAATTGTGTTCTTAGAAGAGAAATACAAATTCCAATTGCGCATTAAAGCTTGGTTGAAACAGCTACGTGCAAAGCCATATATAGATTCATCGATATTGTACATGGCCATTGCCACTCCATCACCTTCGTAATTATATACGTCCCATGTTTTCACCTCTCCACCATCCTCTGGTGTGAATGTCATTGTCAATTTACCTTTTCCCTTGATTACAGCATCTGTAGCACGATACTGATCACCAAAAGCGTGACGACCGATATTAATTGGTTTAGTCCAACCTGGAACTAGTCTAGGAATGTTGTTGCAAATGATTGGTTCGCGAAAAACTGTTCCGCCTACGATATTGCGGATTGTTCCATTCGGACTCTTCCACATTTTCTTAAGATTGAATTCTTTTACACGAGCTTCATCTGGTGTGATCGTTGCACATTTTACAGCAACATTATACTTCAAAGTAGCTTCAGCCGCTTCCACCGTAACACGGTCTTCCGTGGCATCTCTATGTTCAACACCCAAGTCAAAATACTTGATATCAAGCTCTAAGTATGGGTGAATAAGTTTTTCTTTGATGAAAGTCCAAATGATTCTGGTCATTTCATCACCATCCATTTCGACGATGGGATTTGCTACTTTGATTTTGTTCATTTTTTAATTGAGAGGTTTGGAGTTCAACCGGTATGAATTTAAAGCAAAAAGAGCAACCATGGTGTGCCATGATTGCTCCTTTCAAAAGTCTTAGAGTAATCTAGGCGTGTTCTCTAGATGAGAAGTAAAAAGCACCTTCAATCAGGGCGTTTTCGTCACTATCAGAGCCGTGTACTGCGTTAGCAGCGATGCTTGTAGCAAATTCTCTTCTGATTGTTCCTTCGTCAGCTTTTTGTGGATCAGTAGCACCGATAAGTGTTCTGAAATCCTCAACAGCATTATCCTTTTCAAGGATTGCAGCTACGATAGGACCGCTAGTCATATAGTCCACCAATTCTCCGTAGAAAGGACGAGCGCTGTGAACTTCGTAGAATTTACCAGCTTCTTCCTTGCTCAGACGAGTAAGTTTCATAGCTTTAATTCTAAAGCCAGCATTAATGATTTTGTCAATGATTTTACCAGTATGTCCAGCACCTGTTGCATCAGGCTTGATCATTGTGAATGTAATATTTCCTGCCATTTTGTTTTATTTGATCTTGTGAATCGGCCGCGAAAATACGGCAGAATCATCTTTGCGAAAAATCAAAAGAACTAATAGTGGAAATTATTTTACTTGATTCAGGAGGACATAAAAGTAAAAAGAGACAGAATGGAAACGGGGCACCTGCCGTCCTCTCTCCCAAAACGGCAGGACTTTGAATCACTCCTGAGCCACGAAATAGCTCCCCGTTCCAATCTGTCGTATCTTGAATAGCAGTTGTTTCGTCGCCAAAACTACGAGGTTTCGGCCCACACCGCATATAATTTTAACAAAAAAATTGAGTAGGTAAGTGCAGGTTGCTAAAATAACGCTATAAATATCAACGCTATTCGACGATAACAAAGAAGTAAAGAACGAAAGATGAAATTCAAAAATTAACAAAAATGATCAACGAAACTCATAAAAGCGCCCACATACTCGTTTTTTGCGTCATTATTGTGTTGTGAAGACTTTTCATAAAATTCAGAGCACCCGTTTGACTAAATTTGTACCCAACCAAACAATTTTAACAGAAATGGTCGAAACAACCACACAAAAGCTCACTTCAGTGGAAGCGATGCACCTTGAAGACAATTATGGAGCGCATAACTACCATCCAATTCCGGTGGTTATCGATCGTGCAGAGGGAGTGTTTGTTTGGGACTTAGAGGGCAATAAATACTACGATTTTCTATCTGCATACTCGGCAGTCAACCAAGGTCACTGTCACCCTAGAATAATCAACGCTCTTACAACTCAAGCTCAGAAAGTAACACTTACTTCACGAGCCTTCTACAATAGCAGACTTGGAGAATATGAAAAATACATCACCGAGTTCTTTGGTTACGATAAAGTTCTCCCAATGAATACCGGTGTTGAAGGAGGAGAAACAGCAGTGAAATTGGCTAGACGCTGGGCATATGACGTTAAAGGTGTTCCTGCAAATCAAGCTAAAATGGTTTTTGTAGAGGGCAACTTCTGGGGACGAACTCTTGCGGCTATTTCTTCTTCTCAAGATCCTAGTAGCACTTCAGGTTTTGGACCGTTTATGCCGGGTTATATCATTGTGCCATACAATAATCTTGAAGCACTTGAACAGGCGTTTAAAGCAGAGCCGAATATCGCTGGGTTTATGTTCGAGCCTATTCAAGGGGAAGCAGGTGTCGTTGTTCCTCACGAAGGATACCTTCAAGGTGTGCGCGACCTATGCACGAAATATAACGTGTTAATGATTGCTGACGAAGTTCAAACCGGACTTGCAAGAACAGGACGAATGCTCGCTTGCGATCATGAAAATGTAAAACCAGACTTACTTGTGCTTGGCAAAGCTCTTTCGGGCGGTGTGCTTCCGGTATCTGCAGTGCTTTCAAGCAATGAGGTAATGATGACCATCAAACCAGGAGAGCACGGATCTACATATGGTGGTAATCCACTTGCTTGCGCTGTTGCCATCGAAGCTCTTCAAGTTCTAAAAGACGAAAAACTCGCGGAGAATTCAGAAAAACTTGGACAGTTATTCAGAAGTGAAATCAACAAGTTTATCGCTCAAAATGATCTTGTAACACTCGTTAGAGGCCGCGGATTGCTCAATGCAATCGTGATCGATGACGCTGAAGACGGACATACTGCTTGGGATATTTGTATCGAGCTTTCTAAAAATGGTTTGCTTGCAAAACCAACGCACGGCAACATCATCCGATTTGCACCACCTCTTACCATCAATGAAGAACAATTGATGGACTGTGTGAAAATAATCACAACCACTATTAGTAACTTTAAGAAATAAACCGAATAAACATTCGGTTTTACGCAATACCATCTATCACATCGTACTTTGTTACGATGTGGTATTTGCCGTTTTGCATTTTCACCAGAACAGCTGGAGTGTCTCTATTAATAAGCTTCGAAAGTGAATTAATATCTGCACTTTCCTCTACTATTGGAAACGGAGCACCCATTACATCTTCGATCTTTTTATCTAGCAATCTAGGGTCTTCTACCAACACCTGGAAAACCTTGCTTTCATCAATAGAACCAGCAAACTGACCGTCCTTAATTACAGGAATCTGCGTGATGTTGAACTTCTTCATTTTTGCAACTGCGTGTCCAACAAGCTCTCCAGAACCGATAGTTACCAGAGGTTTGTCTGCATGATCAGCGATTAAATCTTTTGCTGTTTTCTTTTCAACTTCTAGAAAACCACGATCTCGCATCCATTCATCGTTGAACATTTTTCCAAGATAACGTGTCCCATGATCATGGAAAATCACAACGACTACATCTCCTTCTTTAAACATGTCTTTCATTTGAAGGAGACCTGCAATAGCACTACCTGCGCTATTTCCAACAAAAATTGCTTCATCACGCGCGATCGCTCTTGTGTAAATGGCAGCGTCTTTATCGGTTACCTTTTCAAAGTGATCTATCAAACTAAAATCAACGTTCTGAGGTAGAAAATCTTCTCCGATTCCTTCTGTGATGTATGGATAAATTTCATTTTTATCAAAATCACCTGTCTCTTTATACTTCTTGAAAACACTACCATACGTGTCAATTCCCAAGATTTTTACGTTGGGATTTTTTTCTTTCAAATAACGTGCAGTGCCACTAATAGTTCCCCCTGTTCCTACACCCACCACAAGGTGAGTAATCTTTCCGTCCGTTTGCTCCCAAATCTCTGGACCCGTTGTTTCATAATGCGCTTGAGCATTACTTGGATTATCGTACTGATTCGGTTTCCAACTATTTGGAACTTCCTTTTCTAAGCGAGATGAGACACTATAGTATGAACGTGGATCCTCTGGATCAACGTTGGTTGGACAAACGATTACTTCTGCGCCGAATGCACGAAGCGCATCAAACTTTTCTTTTGACTGTTTATCTGTCGAAGTAAAAATACACTTGTAACCTTTTATTACCGCTGCAATTGCGAGCCCCATACCGGTATTTCCGCTGGTACCTTCAATGATTGTTGCGCCAGGTTTCAATCGACCATCTTTCTCAGCATCCTCAATCATCTTCAACGCCATTCTATCTTTAATGGAATTACCAGGATTGAAAGTTTCAACCTTAGCCAATACCAAAGCAGGAATGTCTTTGGTAATTTTATTGAGCTTTACCATTGGCGTATTTCCAATGGTTTCAAGAATATTTTGAGCGTATTTCATTTCTGAAGTTTATAATTCAAAGGTAAGAACTCTGATTCTAGTTAAATTTTATTGAGCGAATTGGAGAAATACGGGTAACATATTTCGCAGGAAGTAGCATTGCAAAAAGACAAATACCTATTGTAAATAAATCCAATATCAAGAAAAGTCCCCATTCCAAACTAATTGGAACGGTGCTCACATAATAGTTTTCAGGATTAAGGGGAATAAAGTGGAACTTCCATTGAAGCGCTGCGATTCCAACTCCAACGACATTTCCCCATAGAATTCCTCGACCAACGATGAAGGCCGAGTTATACAAGAAGATACGAACGATAGGGCTATCCGTGCTTCCAAGAGCTTTTAAAGTTCCAATCAACTGTTGTCTTTCCAAAATAATAATCAATAAAGCCGACGTCATATTAACTATGGAAATCACAATCATCAGCACAATAATGATGATGACATTGATATCAAGCATTGCGAGCCAAGAAAAAATCTCAGGGCTTCGATCCGTGACTTTGTGTGTTTGAAGATCGTATGGTAATGATTTGAATATCGCATCATCAGCTTCGATTAGTTTATCATAATCATTAATCAAAACTTCATATCCTCCTATGTAGTTTTGTTGACTTCCACCACTAGTGCGTGTAGTGATTTTATATGGTCGACAAGGATCCACACTCGAGTCATCGTAAAAATCAATTGTTGCGAATGCTGTATCGGACTCTGTTCCTGCCAAATCGCGCACTACTGCATAAAATGAAGTATCTTTTGTGGTATAAATGAACTGCGGACCTTCACCCTGCCATGATGGATTGCTCCAACTGTATCTAAAGTTTCCGTCACCACCGAAAGCCATCGCACCAGCTGTAATCATTCCATTTTGGCAAACAGTATCCACCAACATTTGCGCTTGAATACCCCAGCCGCTCAGCTTCTGAACATGAGATATATCTGTGAAAACATATTGTGAATCGTAATCCTCTAAACCCGTTTCATACAGCGCTACAATGGTGAAATTCTTTTGGCGTGCATCATCTTGATTATTTACAAAATAGACACTCACTTTATCATTTAGCTTCAGTTGAAGTCTATTCGCAATCAACTTTGAAATAATAATCTTTTCAGTCTCTGCGCTATCAGGCGACCAACGTTCACCTTCTTTTATAACAGACTCCAAAAATTTCCAGTCATAATCGGCATCAACACCTTTGATTACCACTCCTTGAAGCCCTTGTTTGGATTCAATAATTCCAGGTTTGCTTGCGAAAACCTGCACATGCGTGACATCAGGAAGCTTCTTTAAATCCTCATATACTTCTTGACTAAAAAGTAGTCGTTGTGAGTCTCGGCCAATATTGTCTCGATTTGAAACAACTTGAAAATGGGAGCCAAAACCGACGACCATGCCTTTCACCTCTTTCTGAAAACCCTTAACAATAGAAACTGACAGCATCATCAGAGCGACACCTACAGCGATACCTATTGTTGCAATTCGCACAATGGGCCTCGAGATGTGCTTCTCGTCATCCGAACGAAGCATCCTCTGTGATATGTATGATGAGAACTTCAAATTAAAAGCTTTGAGTTCGTAAAAGTAGTCAGGCGCAATAATTGATTGCAGGAATATTATTCATTTTTGTAGTATGAAGTTCCTTTTTGTCCTTACCGTATTGATTGCATGTTCCAGCGCTGCCCTTCAAGGAGACGTTGTTAGCACCCAATTACCTGAGAATACTCGCGTCGCAACAGGTGCTAGCAGGCTCGATGTTTACCTTCCACTCCTCCAAGGCAAGAGAGTAGCTATCGTAGCAAATGCCACTTCTACTGTCGGAAAAAACCACCTTGTTGATACTCTGTTAGCCTTAAAAGTAAATGTTGTTAAAGTTTTTGCACCCGAACATGGATTTAGAGGGGATCACGGGGCAGGCGATAAAGTAGCAGATAGCAAGGACAAAAAAACAGGCTTGCCTCTAATATCTCTTTATGGGAAAAACAAAAAGCCTTCACCAGAAATGGTTTCCGACATCGACATCATCGTGTTTGATATTCAAGATGTTGGCGCTCGTTTTTACACTTACATCAGCACGATGCATTATGTGATGGAAACGGCTGCAGAGACCAATAAA
>CALRZB010000024.1:0-17988 GCA_943372555.1 Chryseobacterium gleum
TTCGCAGACTTCACTGTCTTCACGATACCTCTTTCAATCATCTTGCGGATGATGAATGGTTTGAATAGCTCTGCAGCCATGTCTTTTGGAAGACCACACTCGTGAAGTTTCAATTCTGGACCAACGACAATAACCGAACGCGCTGAATAGTCAACACGCTTTCCAAGAAGGTTCTGACGGAAACGACCTTGTTTACCTTTCAATGAATCTGAAAGTGATTTCAAAGGACGGTTGCTTTCTGTTTTAACAGCAGACGATTTACGGCTGTTGTCAAACAAAGAGTCAACTGCTTCTTGAAGCATACGCTTCTCGTTTCTCAAGATTACCTCAGGAGCTTTAATCTCAACAAGACGCTTCAAACGGTTGTTACGAATAATTACTCGACGGTAAAGGTCATTCAAATCCGATGTAGCAAAACGGCCACCATCAAGTGGAACAAGAGGGCGAAGTTCTGGTGGAATTACAGGAACCACTTTCGTGATCATCCACTCAGGACGGTTTTCTACACGTGTATTTGCATCACGGAAAGCTTCCACAACTTGAAGACGCTTAAGAGCCTCGTTCTTACGTTGCTGTGAAGTTTCAGTGTTTGCTTTGTGACGAAGATCGTATGAAAGCTCATCAAGGTTAACACGGTTGAGAAGATCATAAAGAGCTTCAGCACCCATTTTAGCCAAGAATTTGTTCGGATCTTTATCATCCAAGTATTGGTTTTCTTTTGGAAGTTTTTCCAAAATATCCAAGTACTCTTCTTCTGTTAGAAAGTCATTTACACAAAGTGAAATGCCATCAGCATTGGTCGCAGGACCAGCGTTGATTACAACATAACGCTCGTAATAAATAATTTGATCTAGTTTCTTTGTTGGTAAACCAAGAAGGTAACCAATTTTATTTGGAAGTGAACGGAAGTACCAAATGTGAGCAACTGGAACAGTAAGGGTAATGTGACCCATACGCTCGCGACGCACTTTCTTCTCCGTTACTTCAACACCGCAACGATCACAAACAATGCCTTTATAGCGAATACGCTTATACTTTCCGCAGTGACATTCGTAGTCCTTTACTGGACCAAAAATTCTCTCGCAGAAAAGACCATCTCTCTCAGGTTTGTATGTTCTGTAGTTGATGGTTTCAGGCTTCAATACCTCACCGTGCGAGCGCTCCAGAATGTCTTCTGGAGATGCAAGGCTGATAGTGATTGATCTGAAATCACTGTTTGGTCGGCTTACTTTTTTTGCTTGAAGCATATTTTTTAAGGATGTGTCTTATTAATAAACGAACTTAATGATCAGTTTTGGTTCAATGTAATATTCAAACCTAGACCGCGCAATTCATGCAGCAATACGTTGAAAGATTCTGGAATACCTGGGACTGGCATATTCTCGCCCTTCACAATGCACTCATAAGCTTTCGCACGACCGATAACGTCATCTGATTTCACCGTTAGGATCTCTTGAAGGATAGCAGAAGCACCGAATGCCTCAATTGCCCAAACCTCCATCTCCCCAAAACGCTGACCACCAAACTGTGCCTTACCACCCAATGGTTGTTGTGTGATAAGCGAGTATGGTCCGATAGAACGTGCGTGCATCTTGTCGTCAACCATGTGGCTAAGTTTGATCATGTAGATCACACCTACCGTTGCTGGTTGCTCAAAACGCTCACCTGTTCCGCCATCAAATACATAAGATACACCGTGAGCTGGAAGTCCAGCTTCTTCTGTAGCTGCGCTGATGTCGGCCAATGATGCTCCGTCAAAAATTGGAGTAGCGTATTTCTTACCAAGTTTCAAACCTGCCCAACCAAGAATGGTCTCATAGATCTGTCCAAGGTTCATACGTGATGGTACCCCTAGTGGATTAAGAACGATATCCACAGGTGTTCCGTCTTCCAAGAATGGCATGTCCTCATCGCGAACGATACGGGCAACAATACCCTTGTTACCGTGACGACCCGCCATCTTATCACCAACTTTCAATTTACGTTTTTGTGCGATATACACTTTCGCAAGTTTCACAATTCCTGCTGGTAGTTCATCACCCACAGTCAATTGGAATTTCTTACGCTTGTAACCACCCAATAGCTCGTTATAACGAAGGTTGTAGTTATGCACACAACGCTTTACAAGAAGGTTCAAATTCTCATCTTTTGTCCAACTTTCAGTGTTCACCACACTGTAGTCTAGAAGAGAAAGTGACTTAATTGTAAACTTCGTTCCTTTCTTAATTTGTTCTTCTTTGAAGTAGTTGAATACTCCTTGACAAGTGTTGTCTTTAAGAATAGCGATAAGCTTGTCAACAAGAACTTTTCTTAGTTCTGCAACATCTTTGTCGTGCTCTTTATCAAGCGCTTCAATGATTGCTTTTTCGGTTGTCTTAACAGGCTTCTTGTCTTTGATAGTGCGGCTAAACAACTTCTTGTCGATTACCACGCCGCTTGCGCTTGGTGGAACTTTCAATGAAGCATCTTTCACGTCACCAGCTTTATCACCGAAGATTGCACGAAGAAGTTTTTCTTCTGGTGTTGGATCAGTCTCTCCTTTTGGAGTGATTTTACCAACAAGAATATCACCTTCTTTCACTTCAGCACCGATGCGGATCATACCGTTTTCATCAAGGTCACGAGTTGCTTCTTCACTTACGTTTGGAATGTCCGAAGTAAGTTCCTCCACACCACGTTTTGTATCACGCACCTCAGTGGTGTACTCATCAACGTGGATAGAGGTGAAGATATCTTCACGAGCTACACGCTCGCTGATAACAATAGCATCCTCATAGTTGTAACCTTTCCAAGGCATGAAGGCTACTTTCAAGTTGCGACCTAATGCAAGTTCGCCACCTTTAGTACCATAACCTTCTACCATGATTTGACCAGCCACTACACGCTCACCTTTAGTCACAAGAGGACGAAGGTTAACGCACATACTTTGGTTGGTTTTGCCGAATTTTCTGATGTTATATGATTTAACAGCAGTATCGAAACTTACCATTTCATCTTCTTCGCTGCGTTTGTAGCGAATGCGGATTTCGGTAGAGTCAACGTATTCAACGATACCCTCACCTTCTGCAGTAAGAAGTACGCGGCTATCTTTAGCTACACGACCTTCCAAACCGGTACCAACGATAGGTGCTTCAGGGCGCAACAATGGCACAGCTTGACGCATCATGTTTGATCCCATAAGCGCACGGTTGGCGTCATCATGCTCCAAGAAAGGAATCAATGATGCTGCGATAGATGCGATCTGGTTTGGAGCAACGTCCATTAAGTTGATATTGTCCGGAGAAATTACCGGGAAATCACCTTCAAGACGAGCCTTTACAGTTGATGTAAGGAAGTTACCGCCAGCATCGATATTCGCATTTGCCTGAGCAATTACGCGAGTATCTTCATCTTCCGCGCTGAGGTAAGTAACAGCATCATTTGTCATGATTACTTTACCATTCTCAACTTTGCGGTAAGGAGTCTCAATGAATCCTAGACGGTTGATTTTTGCATATACGCAAAGCGAAGAAATAAGACCAATGTTTGGTCCCTCAGGAGTTTCGATAGTACACAAGCGACCGTAGTGGGTGTAGTGTACGTCACGAACCTCGAAACCTGCACGCTCACGAGAAAGACCACCTGGACCAAGTGCCGACATACGGCGCTTGTGAGTGACTTCTGAAAGTGGGTTGGTTTGGTCCATGAACTGGCTCAACTGGTTTGTTCCGAAGAACGAGTTGATTACCGAGCTCAATGTCTTCGCATTGATAAGGTCAATAGGAGTGAAGACCTCATTGTCACGCACGTTCATACGTTCGCGGATGGTACGAGCCATACGAGCAAGACCTACTGCAAATTGGTTGAACAATTGTTCACCAACTGTACGAACACGACGGTTTGATAAGTGGTCAATATCATCGACATCTGCCTTGGAGTTTACAAGCTCGATAAGGTATTTAATGATGCAAATGATATCCTCTTTTGTAAGAGTACGTTGATCAGATGTCGTATTCAATCCGAGTTTACGGTTGATACGGAAACGACCAACTTCTCCGAGGTCATAACGTTGCTCAGAGAAGAAGAGCTTATCGATTACGCCGCGAGCTGTTTCCAAATCTGGTGGCTCAGCGTTACGCAATTGACGGTAGATATATTCCACCGCTTCTTTCTCGGAGTTTGATGTATCTTTTTGAAGGGTATTGTGGATGATCGTGTAGTCAGCAGAGTTTGATTCTTCTCTGTGGAGAATAATAAACTTAGCACCGCTATCAACGATGATATCGATGTGATGATCTTCAAGAACAGTTTCACGGTCGAATACCACTTCATTACGTTCGATAGAAACTACTTCACCAGTATCTTCATCTACGAAATCCTCAATCCAAGTCTTAAGCACACGAGCTGCCAAACGGCGACCCAATACTTTTTTAAGACCAGATTTTGAAACCTTTACTTCTTCCGCAAGGTTGAAGATTTCAAGGATCTGACGGTCGCTTTCATAACCAATTGCACGAAGCAGGGTAGTTACTGGAAGCTTTTTCTTACGGTCGATGTAAGCGTACATGACATTGTTGATGTCTGTTGCAAACTCGATCCATGATCCTTTGAATGGGATGATACGGGCGCTGTAGAGCTTCGTTCCATTGGCGTGACGGCTTTGGCCGAAGAACACACCAGGAGAACGGTGAAGTTGCGATACAATAACACGTTCAGCTCCGTTTATTACAAACGAACCTTGAGGTGTCATGTAGGGTAGGGTACCCAAGTAAACGTCCTGCACGATGGTTTCGAAATCTTCGTGTTCAGGATCGGTACAGTACAACTTCAATTTAGCCTTGAGAGGCACACTGTATGTCAATCCGCGCTCGATACACTCTTCGATGGTGTAGCGTGGGGGATCGATGAAATAATCTAAGAATTCAAGTACGAATTGGTTGCGGGTATCCGTAATTGGGAAGTTCTCAGCGAATACTTTGAATAGTCCCTCGTTCTTTCGGTTTTCTGGATTAGTTTCCAGTTGAAAGAAGTCTTGGAACGAAGCCAATTGAATTTCAAGGAAATCCGGGTATTCGTAGAAACTTTTTGTAGAGGAGAAATTAATCCTCTCATCTATTTTTTTCAGCGTAGCCAAGCTTTTTCTTTTTTAGGTGAAAAAATGCAGTTGATAGATTTTAAGGTGTCTACCAACACCATAACCACAAAGCGTAAAAACAAGTTTAGGCCATTCCGCAATGGAAGGCCTAAACTTGATATTCAAAGAGTTGTGATATTACTTGATCTCAACTTTTGCTCCAGCTTCTTCAAGTTGTGTTTTCAAAGCGTTAGCTTCGTCTTTCGTAACACCAGACTTGAGAGGTGATGGAGCTTTATCTACTGCATCTTTAGCTTCTTTCAATCCAAGGCCTGTAAGGTCCTTAACAAGCTTCACTACTTGAAGTTTGTTAGCACCACCTTCGACAAGAATTACGTCAAATGCAGTTTTTTCTTCTGCAGCTGCTGCGCCACCGCCAGCACCTGGGGCAGCGATCGCTACTGCAGCAGCAGCAGGTTCGATACCGTATTCATCTTTAAGAATTGTAGCTAGTTCGTTTACTTCCTTTACAGTAAGATTAACGAGGCTTTCCGCCATTGCTTTCAAATCAGCCATTGTATGGATTTTTAAAAGGTTGTACCTAAATTAATTTTGTTTTTTGGAGAATTAACGCTCTTCCAACGTTTTAACAAGACCAGCGATTTTATCACCTGCATTTGATTTAAGTGCAGATATAACGTTTTTCGCAGGCGATTGAAGAAGACCGATGATATCGCCAATCAACTCTTCTTTGCTCTTAAGAGCTACTAGAGTGTCAAGTTGTTCTTCACCGATATAACAATCGCTTTGGATAAACGCAGCTTTAAAGACTGGTTTGTTATCATTTTTCTTCCTGAACTCCTTAATCAGACGAGCAGGCACATTCGCTACTTCGGCGGTCATCACAGCTGTGTTACCTTTCAAAGCAGAGATGATAGGACTGTAGTCCTGGCCTTCAATGCGTTCAAGAGCTTTAGTCAATAGAGTGTTTTTAACAACACGCATCTTGATGCCATTCTTGAAACACTCTCGGCGAAGTGCACTGGTTGCCTCAGCGTTCAGGGACGTTGTGTTGGTAAGATAGAAAATTGGGCTGTTGCTCAATACTTCTACCAACTCAGCGATTTCCTGGTTTTTTTGTTCTTTGGTCATTTGGAAACAGACGCTTTAGTGTACCAGTGATCAATTCACTGAACGGGGTTCAACATTTACTCCGGGACTCATTGTAGACGACAATGAAATGCTCTTTATATAAGCCCCTTTTGCAGCAGATGGTTTCAATTTCAATAGAGACTGAATCAATTCATTTGCATTCTCAGCAAGCTGAGATACTTCGAATGATACTCGGCCGATGCTCGCGTGAACGATACCTGCCTTGTCAACTTTAAAATCAATGTTACCAGCTTTCTTTTCAGTCACTGCTTTTCCAACATCCATAGTTACGGTGCCAGTCTTTGGGTTAGGCATTAGACCACGAGGACCTAATATTCTTCCTAACGCACCTACTTGACCCATAACACTGGGTGTGGTGATAATTACATCCACATCGGTCCATCCGCCTTTGATCTTCTCGATATAATCAGTCAACCCTACGTGGTCTGCTCCAGCTGCTTTAGCTTCCGCTTCCTTGTCCGGTGTACAAAGTACCAAAACACGAACAGCCTTACCTGTACCGTGTGGTAAACTTACTGTACCACGAACCATTTGATTGGATTTCTTCGGATCAACTCCAAGGCGAACAGCGATGTCAACAGATGCGTTAAACTTGGTAGTAGTAATTGTTTTTACTACTGTAGCAGCTTCGCTCAAATTGTACGACTTTGTTGCGTCATACTTTGATAAAGATACTTTACGGTTTTTGCTCTCTTGTGTCATGTTCTTTTCCTTAGAGATTAAAACGGACGATCACCGGTTACCTGAATACCCATGCTTCGCGCTGTTCCTGCAATCATACTCATCGCAGAATCAAGTGTAAAACAATTTAGGTCAGGCATCTTGTCTTGTGCAATTTCACGAACCTGATCCCAGGTTACCGTGCCTACTTTCTGACGGTTGGGTTCTGCAGCGCCTTGTTTCGCTTTAGAGGCATCCAACAATTGAACAGCAGCAGGTGCAGTTTTGATGATAAAGTCAAAAGACTTGTCAGCATAAACTGTGATCAACACCGGACAAACCTTTCCAGCTTTATCCTGGGTTCTAGCATTAAACTGCTTACAGAACTCCATGATGTTCACACCTTTAGAACCCAAAGCAGGTCCTACAGGAGGTGAAGGGTTTGCGGCGCCACCTTTAATTTGCAGCTTGACTAATCCAGCTACTACTTTCGCCATTTTTCTATTTATTTATTTGGTTTGCGTGGCGGGAGTGGGAAGCTAAGCGTAACAAAAAAATTGTTTACACACCGCCACACGCTTTTAATTCTAATTTTCTTTCTCTACCTGCATATAGCCCAATTCCAACGGTGTCTTTCTTCCGAAAATCTTCACCGTTACTTTCAACTTCTTCTTCTCTTCATTGATTTCTTCAATCACTGCACTGAAGTTGTTGAATGGACCATCAATAACTTTTACGTTTTCCCCAACTACATAAGGTATGTTCAATTCCTCGCCACTCTCAGCCAACTCATCCACCTTTCCGAGAATGCGGTTAACTTCTGATAAACGTAATGGAATTGGCTCACCTCTTTTTTCTGCACCTAGGAAACCGATAACATTGGTAATGTTCTTAATGATGTGAGGAATCTCTCCAATCAAAGCTGCTTCGATAAGCACATAACCTGGAAGATAACTACGCTCTTTGCTAATCTTCTTCCCGTTCCTTACTTGAAACACCTTCTCTGTTGGAATTAATACCTGAGCAACAAAATCCTGCATTCCGCGGGCTTTGATTTCAGACTCAATGAATTCCTTCACCTTCTTCTCCTTGCCACTAATGGCGCGGACTACATACCACTTTTTTTCAATATCGCTCATTACTGTGGCTTATGATAAGATCTGATAGATGAAACCTATAACACCTTTCCAAGTGCTAGTAGCATCACCGCTCTTTCCAAACACAAAGTCCATGAGGAATATCACGGTAGTGAGAATAAGAATGGCAATGAAAACAAGAACAGTGCTCTCTTGTAACTCGCGCCATGTCGGCCAGGTCACTTTGTGCATCAACTCGTTGTATGATTCTTCGATGTATGTCTTGATACCTGCCATATTGCGTTGGTATTATTCGGTTATTCTTGGCACGGGTGGAGAGATTCGAACTCCCATCAACGGTTTTGGAGACCGCTATTCTACCATTGAACTACACCCGTATTTTTAAAACATTTCACGTACTGTCTTAAAACGTGAAAAGTGAAGGTGAAATTTTTGACAATTTCACCTTCACCATTTTAGTATTATCTCAATTACTTGATGATCTCAGTAACCTGACCTGCACCTACGGTACGGCCACCTTCACGGATTGCGAAGCGAAGACCCTTATCCATTGCGATAGGAGCAATCAACTTAACAACGATAGATACGTTATCTCCAGGTACAACCATCTCGCGACCTGCCTCAAGGCTGATCTCTCCAGTTACGTCCGTTGTACGGAAATAGAACTGAGGACGATATTTGTTGTGGAATGGAGTGTGACGTCCACCTTCTTCTTTCTTCAATACGTAGATTTCAGCTTTGAATTCAGTGTGAGGAGTAATGCTGCCAGGAGCAGAAATTACCATACCACGACGAATATCTGCTTTCTCTACACCACGAAGTAGAAGACCTACGTTGTCACCTGCTTCACCACGGTCCAAGATCTTACGGAACATCTCAACACCAGTACAAGTAGACTTCATTTTCTCTTCATTGAAACCAATGATGTCAACCTCGTTACCTGTATTGATAACACCACGCTCGATACGACCAGTTGCAACTGTACCACGACCAGTGATCGTGAACACGTCCTCAACTGACATAAGGAATGGCTTCTCAACCTCACGTGGAGGAATTGGAATCCAGTTGTCAACTGCAGCCATAAGTTCGCGTACAGTGTCAACCCATTTTTGTTCGCCGTTCAATGCACCAAGTGCAGAACCACGGATAACTGGAGTATTGTCTCCATCATATTCGTAGAAGCTCAATAGCTCACGGATCTCCATTTCAACTAGGTCTAGAAGCTCTTCATCGTCAACCATATCTACTTTGTTCATGAATACAACAATCTTTGGAACACCAACTTGGCGACCTAGAAGGATGTGCTCACGTGTCTGTGGCATTGGACCATCAGTTGCAGCAACTACAAGGATAGCACCGTCCATTTGAGCAGCACCTGTAACCATGTTCTTTACGTAATCGGCGTGACCTGGACAGTCAACGTGAGCGTAGTGACGGTTAACGGTTTGATACTCAACGTGAGCAGTGTTGATAGTGATACCGCGCTCTTTTTCTTCAGGAGCAGCATCAATTGACGCGAAGTCTTTTTTCTCAGCAAGACCATCCCCGGCCAAAACAGTAGTAATGGCAGCGGTCAATGTGGTCTTACCATGGTCTACGTGACCAATTGTCCCAATATTTACGTGGGGTTTGGAACGGTCGAATGATTCTTTAGCCATAGCCGGATGATTTTTTGTGTGTTGTTATCTTAATTTGATAATTCCGTTGTTAATGTCACTCTCCTCAATCTTTCTCATCGAACTTTTTAAAGTCCTCTTAAATTCTTTCTTTCTCACTTACTCTTTACCGCTTGTCTCAGAGCCGTTGACGGGAATTGAACCCGTGACCTCTTCCTTACCAAGGAAGTGCTCTACCCCTGAGCTACAACGGCTAGTAGTAGAGTAGTGGAGGTTTCCCTTTCTACTCATCACTCTAACAGTCTAGAGCGGGAGACGAGGCTCGAACTCGCGACATTTAGCTTGGAAGGCTAATGCTCTACCAACTGAGCTACTCCCGCTTTTCGCCTTTGTTAATCTCTTTTGTGCGCCAAAGGCTAAACGCAAAAAAGTGGGGAGAACAGGATTCGAACCTGTGAAGGTGTACACCAGCAGATTTACAGTCTGCTCTCGTTGGCCGCTTGAGTATCTCCCCTAAAAATTGGAGCCGGTGGAGGGATTCGAACCCCCGACCAGCTGATTACAAATCAGCTGCTCTGGCCAGCTGAGCTACACCGGCAATTTTTAGATCTCAAACACTATTCAAAAAGCGTTCAAAAAAACACCCCCGAGTAATTCGGGGGTGCAAATGTAGAAAACAAATCTATCTGACCAAGATTTTTTTTATTTTTTTTTAGTCAATCGTCGTTTTTTTTGTTTTTGCCTTGTTAATCTGCTTCTTAAGTGCATCAACTGCAACATCAGTAGCCTCCTCAAATGAGCGACATTGCTTGCGAGCAAACAAATCCTTACCAGGAATGCTCAACTTGATCTCGGCAATCTTATTTTCGTGTACGTCTGACTTATCTATTCTCAAAAAGACCTCACCGAAGGTTATTCGGTCGTGAAACTGAGTCAACTTTGAAAGTTTCTCTTCGATGAAACTGATCAATCTTTGATCTGCATCAAAATGAATGCTTTGAACTTGTACCTGCATAGCAAATAAATTTTTAAAAGTTAAACTTCACTATTTACTTCTAGGATGCATCGTTTTATGAATGCCCTTGAGTTTTTCAATGCTATTGTGTGTATACACCTGCGTCGCCGCCAAACTACTGTGACCCAATATCTCCTTTATCACATTCAAATCTGCTCCATTGTTCAACATGTGGGTAGCGAAAGTGTGCCTTAATACATGGGGACTCCTTTTCGCCTGGGTGGTAACGGTCGAAAGATAGGATTTTACAGTAGTGTAGACAAAAGATTTGGATATTTTTTTGCCCCCGTCCGAAACTATCAGGAAACTCCCGTCAACACTGAGATCCAAACGATTTCGTTCCCGGATATAACTGTTAATCTTCTCTAACGTTAGTTTTCCAACGGGCACAAACCTCATTTTGTTTCTTTTTCCCAAAACCTTTATTTGACCAATTGAACTATCTACATCTCTATCAGTCAATTGCATTAATTCAGACAATCGAATTCCTGTCTCATAAAACAAATGAAGAATCAACTCATTTCGAATCGATGGAAAATCGTGTAGATTTTCACTGCCCTTATATAAGGTCAGCATTGCTTTCTCCTCAACATAGTGGGGGAGACGCTTGGGCATCTTTGGCTTGGATATACCTTTGGCTGGGTTCAATCGAACCTTGCCGTTCTTTAGTAAAAATCGAAAACAAGCATTTATGGAGGATATCTTGCGATGTACGCTAGACGATTGATATCCCTTCTCCATTAAAGAAGCTAGCCAACTGCGCACAACACTCGCAGTGACTTCCTCGTATTCAGAAATCTCAAAACTATCCCTGCAATACACAGAAAATTGTGAAAGATCACTCTTGTAGGCTTCTACAGTATGACCAGACGAACGCTTTTCTGTAATCAAGTAGGTATAAAAGTCCTGAAATTCCATACAATAAAAAAAGGGTAAGACCATAGACGAACTACGGTCTTACCCCAATATTGTCAACAAAGAGATGTTATACCTCTTGATTCTTCATAGTACTCAAGTACACTGCGTGTTTAATTTCTTCACGACGTGTAACACTTTTCTTTGTGTAAGCCTGACGACGACGTAGTTCTTTAACAACTCCGGTCTTTTCAAACTTCTTTTTGAACTTCTTAAGTGAGCGATCAATGCTTTCGCCTTCTTTAACTGGTATGATCAACATGTGTTTTTCTTCTTTAAAAATGGGCTGCAAATATAGAAATCTTTTTAAACCAAGCAACTATCCTTTTAAAATTTCTCGAGAAATTACTAATTTCTGAATTTCGGATGTGCCTTCACCTATCGTACACAACTTGGAATCACGATAGAATTTTTCTACTGGGAAATCCTTTGTATACCCATACCCACCGAAGATTTGAACAGCTTCAGTCGATACGCGAACTGCTACTTCAGAGGCATAATATTTAGCCATTGCGCCCTCTTTGGTAACTTTCATTTTATTATTTTTTAAATAGGCCGCTTGGTACAATAATGCCTCAGATGCCTCTATTTCGAGCGCCATATCAGCCAACTTAAATGCAATAGCCTGGAAGTTCGCAATAGGCTGCCCAAACTGCTCTCTTTCTTTAGCATACTTCACAGCAGCTTCAAACGCACCCTTTGCAATACCCATGGATAGCGCTCCTATCGAAATACGACCACCATCAAGGATCTTCATTGCTTGTTTGAAACCATCACCGATATTTCCGATGATTTGGCTCTTGTGCACGCGGCAATTGTCAAAAATCAACTCTGCTGTTTCTGAAGCGCGCATTCCAAGCTTGTTTTCTTTCTTACCGCCACTGAAACCAGGCATGTCGCGCTCAATGATAAATGCCGTGATTCCATGAGAATCCAACAAATCTCCCGTGCGAACTAGCACCACCGCAACTTCACCTGAAATACCATGGGTAATCCAGTTCTTTGTGCCGTTGATTACATAATAATCACCGTCTTCTACACCAACACATTTCATGCGCATTGCATCACTACCTGTGTTAGCCTCAGTCAACCCCCAAGCTCCAATCCACTCGCCTGAAGCAAGTTTTGGAAGATATTTTTGCTTTTGTTCCTCGTTTGCAAACTCTAAAATATGATTCGTGCAAAGACTATTGTGAGCAGCAACACTAAGACCTACAGAACCGCAGACTTTGGATACTTCTTCGATTACATTGATGTATTCATTGTAACCCATACCTGAGCCTCCATATTCTTCTGGCACCAATACGCCCATTAGCCCAAGATCTCCCATCTTGCGAAATACTTCGCGAGGGAAAATTTGTGACTCATCCCACTCCATAACAAACGGTCTGATTTCCTTTTCAGCGAAATCACGAACCATTTGTGAAATCATTTTTTGGTTTTCTGTTTTTTCAAAGTTCATTGCTTTGGTATTTGGGAGTTACCCGTTTTATCTTGTTTTCAGGCTCTTAGAAATCATTTTTCCAATAAAAACCCAGTTAATAACTTACAAATGTAGAGATGTGTTCACTGAACTTTTTAAGATTTTCTCTTCCGTTCAAAAAAGTGAGTTCGCTCAAAAAGGAGAATCCAATCACTTCAGCGTTGGCCATCCTTACCAACTCAGCGGCAGCACAGGCTGTTCCACCCGTGGCCAATACATCATCATGAATCAATACCTTTTGTCCTGGACGAAGGGCGTCTTTATGCATTTCAATCGTAGCTTCTCCATATTCGAGTGCATAGCTTACAGCATAAGATTCACGCGGTAATTTTCCTTTCTTTCTAACCAAAATAAAGGGAACATCTAATGCCATGGCTAATGGCAGGCCAAACAAAAACCCTCGGCTCTCCATGCCAAGCACAGCTTCTGCACCTGAGGCCGAAAATGTACTTTTCATCTCTTCTAGGATTTCTTTGCATAACTCAGAATCTTGAAAAATCGGAGTAATATCTTTATAGATGACTCCTGCCTTCGGAAAGTCAGGTACATCAGCTATAGCGCCGATAATTTTCTGAGAAAGTGATAACATTGGTGAAGTTTGGTGGCGCAAAAATAGGGTAGTATAGGCCTATTCCTCTAGTCAAACATCAAATAAGGGCAAAGACGGTCACTAACCTCCTTCTGAATGGTAATAGACTTCAATAAATCGTCACAATTTCCAAATGGACCATGTTTATTTCTATACGCGACTAGTGTTTTTGCCTCAATTCGTGAAATATAGGGGTGGTTATCTAGTATACTATCAACCACAGTATTGATATTTATTTTCTTAATAAAGCTTTGATTAAAGGATAGTTGAGGAGCAATCTGGTCGGCTAATTCGACCGGGAAATTATATATTTCCTTGATCTGGGAAACATTAAAAAAGCCCCCCAAACGGTCGCGGTACTTAATTATTCTTTTAGCAAAATAGCCTCCAACACCTTTCAATAGCATGAGTTGAGCTGTGTCGGCTGTATTAATCTCAATTATCCCATTAAAAGCCTCTTTTCGAGTGTAATTAGGTGTTTCAAATTGCTTTTTGAAGTCGCTATAATTATTTTCAGATGCAGAGAATTCAAATTCGGATGACTCAGCAAATTGAGACGTTTTCTTTTCGGAGGAATCTACTTGAACTTCCTGTAATTCACCCCAATCAATATTCAGCGATTCAACTTGAATGGGTGGCTTATTGAGTAAAAATGGCAAAGCCAAATTTATTGATCCAATTAAGATCACAAACACCATTAATACAATGATGCCATTCTTCTCTCTTCGAGAATAAGAGAGGAGTTCCTTGAGTTTTTCAGTTTTCATTTCTCAAAAATATCCAACACACAAAAGCATACTCCGAATATCTTATGCAACTTTATTCTAATAGAAAAACTGAACACAAGATGCGATTGCAAATTTGTTTTGGCGACAATATTCTGAAATCCGGAATCAGGGATTCGGAATTATTTGGCTTCACTTGGGTTCATTTGTTTCCACTTGGTTTAACTTTTCTCATTCCAAGGGACTTAAGCTCGTTGCTGGTCATTGTGAATATTCTGTTAATTACTCTAACCGATTTCTGATGCATCTTTGCATCGCTATGGCAGAGAATTTCATCGTTTCAGCGCGTAAATACCGCCCAGATACTTGGGAAACTGTTGTGGGGCAGAAGCATATTACTTCTACCCTTCAAAATGCTATTGCAAACAATCAAATCGCTCAAGCCTATTTGTTTACGGGACCTCGTGGAGTTGGTAAAACAACCTGCGCTCGTATCTTTTCCAAGGCTGTAAACGGGATGATGCTCGAAGATATCCAGGATCTTCAATTCAATATCTTCGAACTCGATGCTGCATCAAATAACTCGGTAGATGATATTCGGTCTATCGTCGATTCAGTGCGTATCCCACCTCAAACAGGAAAGTATAAGGTCTACATCATAGATGAGGTTCACATGCTTTCATCAAATGCATTCAACGCTTTTCTAAAAACGCTTGAAGAGCCACCTGCACACGCGATTTTTATTCTTGCAACTACCGAAAAACATAAGATTCTTCCAACCATTCTTAGCCGTTGTCAAATCTTCGACTTTAATAGAATTAAAGTAAAAGATATGACAGAACATTTGGCAAGTATTGCTGCCAAAGAAGGTGTTCAAGCAGATGAAGATGCATTGCACGTAATCGCTCAAAAAGCGGATGGTGCTATGAGAGATGCGCTTTCCATTTTTGACCAAGTGGTCGCTTTTTGCGGAAGAAATCTCAACTATCAAGGGGTTATTCAAAATTTGAATGTACTCGATTATGATTACTATTTCAGACTCACAGACATGATTTTCAAAGAAGACATTCCTGCTTCTTTGATGCTGTTTAATGATGTCTTGAATAAAGGTTTTGACGGTCACCATTTCATCACGGGGCTAGGTGCGCACTTCAGAAACCTACTCGTGTGCAAAGACGCGATAACTGTTCAATTGCTGGAAGTAACAGAATCAGTAGCAGCGAAATATACCGAGCAGGCTCAGCAAGGGGATCTTCGCCTCCTGATTACGGCAATTGAACTTGTGAACAGCTGTGATGAGCAATATCGAACAAGTAAGCATCCACGACTGCTTGTCGAACTTACCCTCATGCAGGCATGCAGCATTCTCTATAACCAAAGAGAAGGCGAAAAAAAAAATTGAAAATTAAACCGTTCAGAGCAACTCCGCCTGCAACCGTTTCCTCAGTAAATCCTACAGCGTCAACTAATCCGGTGAAACCGGCTCCCGTTTCTGTTGCCAATCCTACCATGGTAGTAAAGGCTGCAGTAGACGCGCCAGCAATTAAACCATCTGCTGAAAATAGATCGAAGATTTTCAGCTCGCCCGATTTCATTTCAATCAGAGGGTTAGCTCATGCTACTTCAGAACAAAAAGTAAAGGAAGAGCAATCTGCTATTGCGGATCAAGGTCCTATTCGTGATTTCAATATTGAGGAATTCGAAATCGTTTGGAAAGAATATGCAGAGACTCGTCTTACCACTAACATGCAGGCGCAAACAGCTTTCAAGTTTGCCGCGCTTACAAAAACTGGTGATAGAACAATTCGGGTTGCATTTCCAAGTGAAACAGCGAGGTTATTCTTTGGCGATGTAAGGTCAACGTTTAGTGAATATTTGAGAAACGAAGCTTCTTTACCCGGTATCGAATTTGAATTGGATACACTTAAGCATGAAGAAATAAAGCTTTCAACCAAATCGGATAAAGAAAAGTTTGAAGCGATGCGCGATATAAATCCTGCATTAGAAGAGCTTCGAAAGAAATTCAATTTGCAAATTGATTTCTAACGCTGGACGAATTCTATCAGCGCTTTGGAGAAATTATCCCAACTTAAATCTTCTTTGAGATTACTCATGTTTTGTTCCCAATGGCTTTTGCTGTATGTGAAAAACTGACGTATGGACTCAGCAATGTCCTCTGCTAAAGGCTTTTCGACTATCAAGCCTGTTTTGCCATGCTTGATGATTTCTTTAAGGCCTCCAACATCTGTTGCTATTATTGGAATACCAAAGTGATAGGCAATAGCGGAGATGCCGCTCTGAGTGGCAGATTTATAGGGCAACACAACAGCATCTGAAGCACCGAAAAATACAGGCACCTCATGATCGCTGATATAACGAACGAAAGGATAACAACGCTCTTTATTTGGCAAAGAATCAATTTGCTTTTGATATTCATCAAATGCGCCATAAACCTCACCAGCGATGATTAATTGATATTCTTCATTCAGTTTTGAAAAGGCTTCAATAAGAAGATCCAACCCTTTGTAATCTCTTATAAATCCAAAAAACAGAATGGTCTTTTTATCAGGGTCAATTCCAAGTTTCAAGCGTGCTTCACGTTGCGGCACAATAGTTCCGAAATGATCATAGAGAGGATGTTCTTTTAATAGAACATTCGCATTGGGCTTAATACTTAAAATATCATTTTTTACAGAATCACTCATCGCAATGAAAAGATCATTTCGATTCATGAAATATTTTGCAAACGCATGATCAAAGAACTTTTTCTCATGAGGTATTGCATTATCCACAACGGTAAGAACACGTGTTTTATCACTGCGAACACTTCCTGCTACGTAACCTAATGATGGCGCCATATAAGACATCCAGTACTTCATTACCATTAAATCTGGTTGGTTGGATTTTATGATGGAAGCGGTTTTCATCCAAGAAATTGGATTGATTGAATCCAATATTCTCACAGATGGAATTGGATCAGCCACATCTTCTGGCGTTACCATTTGAGTTTTTCCTGGAAACAAAAAATCAGGATACTGTCTCGTGAAAGTATAGGCTGTTACATTGTTTTCCTTTTCTAATGCGCGATAGAGACTCGCGTTGAATTGCGCTATACCTCCACGAAAAGGATAAAAAGTAGATAGATAGGCAATCTTCATTACTGTGCGAGTTTTATTATTTCGTCATAAACAGTATCAATCGAAAGATCTTTCATGCAATGCTTTTCTCTGCAGCATTTATTGCCATAATAGCAATCGCAACCACTTGAAGGCTCCACAATTACACCGTTTCCGTATAGTTCGAATTCGTATTTATTGAAAATATTATTAAAAAGAACAAGCTTTTTATTCAAACCTATTGCAATGTGCATCATCATGCTCACTGCGGTAACTACAACATCACAGCGACTTACAAGCGCAATGAATTCATCGAGTGCGAAATGCCCTGGATAAAAACATCCCGTCGCTTGAACATAATAACTATTCACATCGTCTTCGTCTTTGCCGCCTAGAACGATTGGATAATATCCAGCATTCTGCAATTTTTTAATAAGTGCAATCCAATTTTCTTGAGGCCATAACCTAGTCTGCCAACGAATACCGCAGCCCGTGTTCAAACCAATGATTTTCTTTCCTTCAGCCTGTTCACGAACGGAGTTCCAC
>CALRZB010000025.1:0-17905 GCA_943372555.1 Chryseobacterium gleum
TATGCATGGTCGATAGAACTATTTGGAATTATTGCAATCAAATCCACTTTGTGTTCTTCTGCATAACGAATGGTTTGTTTTGCGAACCCGAAAGAAACCATATTAGATTCTTCAGACACTTCTTTAAATAAAATGCCTCTTTCTTTCAATTTAGCAATTGTCAGCTGTGTATTTTGAATGAGGATTTCAGAAGGTTCTTCATTGGGACGGTTAATAGAATAGATGATTACTTCTGCTTGAGCCGAAGAGGCAATAAGAATTACAGCGTCAACTAAAGAAGAATAATTTTCATGCGAACCAACTGGCAATAAAATTTGATTGAACTGCTTAACAACTTCAGATGTTTTTTGAACCACAATAGATGGACATGGGTTCGACTTAAGGAGTTTTAAAATATCTGCACCCAAAAGTCCCTGACGTATTCCTTGCGAACCATGTGTTCCAATGATCATCAAATCAGCCTGAGTATCCTTACAAACAGAATTTATGGTAGGCAAAACAGATCCTTTCTCGATTACAACATTAAACTGAATTCCACTTTCGGCGAACTTTTTTACTTCTTCCTTGAGTTTCAATTCAACTTCCGTTGAATCGTTCGATTGAACAACATGCAGTAAATTAATAGTTACCGGGATTTGTTTATTCAATAATGAAGCTTGATTTATTGCTTTTTCCGCAGCTTCGGTAAAATCAAATGGGACAATGATTTGAATTGTATTGTTTGTCATAAATTCTATGAGTTCGTCTTCAAATATAGGGAACATCTAAGTTCTATCGATTGGATCATCACATTTATAGAGCAGACAATAAATAGGGAATAGTTGTGTTAACTTTGCCGCCTAATGCCCTAGAATGACATTCTCAAGAAATTTAATTTTAGCCTTTATAATTTCCCTTTGCTCGTTGCCTTCTATAGCGCAGCGTGTGGGAAGCGGAACCAACCTCGAGCGGTTCGACATGAGGTTATATCATTTCGGATTTCTTATATCATCCAATACATCTTCTTTTTTCATTGATCGCAAGCCGGACTTTGCATTTAGCGACTCATTGCTAAGTATTGAGAATGTTCCGCAGTCTGGATTCAACTTGGCACTTCTAGCCTCTTTCAATCCTGTTAAAAATGTCAATATTCGTTTTCTACCTGGATTGTCATTTCAAGATCGTGGAATCAATTACACATTTCTTCAAGCTAATGGTTTAGAAAAGACATTTTTGAAAAGAACTGAATCGGTATTTCTTGACTTCCCTGTGTTATTAAAACTGAGAACAAATAGAACTGGAAATTTTGCAGCCTATGCTTTGTTTGGAGGGAAGTTCTCTAAAGACATGCAATCTCAACAAGACGTCAACAACGCTGTTGCCGAACAAATCGTAATCAAGCTTAAAGACAAGGATGTCTCTTTGGATATGGGTGGTGGATTTGACTTCTTCCTACCCTATTTCAAATTTGCTGTAGAGTTTAAAACATCCATTGGGATAAACGACATACTAATTCACGAAGACACACCATTCAGTAATCCAATAGAAAGCCTAAGAACACGCAGCTTCATTGTCTCCTTTACGTTCGAAGGCTAAGCGCGCATGGTTGAGGTTTGATGTCTGATGGTTGATGGAGATGGTTGAAGTCTAATGTTTGACTTTTGATGGAAAAAACAAAAGCCCGAAAACTTCGTTTTCGGGCTTTTTATATTAATACATCAAAAGTCAAACATCAAACATCAAACATCAAACCTGCGCTTCGCGCTTATTCGATAATAACCTTTCTTGTTGCTTTCTTGCCTTCCATTTCGAATTCAACTTGGTAGATACCAGCAGCAAGGTTTTCTACATTCATTGAGAATGTTTGTGAACCTGTGCCATTGTTATGAGTAGTTGAAGAAACTACACGACCAACTGCATCGATGATACGTACATTCAATTTAACAGCTTGAAGACTGTTGAAAGACACATTCATCACATCAGTAGATGGGTTAGGATAGATAGAAACATTGCTTACTGACTCAAGTTCATTGATACCAACAAGGATTACAACAACTTCCTCACGTGGACCTGCGCACTCGAATGAAGGAGTTGACACGTGCCAATCGTAGAAGAAATAGTAATAGTTATCAGAATCATTTCCTTGAACTGAAGTACCAGTAATAGTAGCAAGACCAGCAACATCATAAGGATAACCGAATGGTGCACCAGTTGTCAAATCTTTATCTCTCCAAAGGTTAGGATTATTGTCACCACTTCTCAAGCTATAACCTGTTCCAGCAGGGATAGCAAAATCAAGAGTAATAACTTGCTCACCTTGAGATACAGCGAAAGTACCTTCGTTTACAACGTTGTTTGCAGAATCATAAACACGAATTACACGATTGCCCGTAGTGTTCGCATATACCTTAACAGTGTTAAGAATGATGTCTGTATTTGCATTAAAAATCAAATGGTAGTTAGCGTTAGTAAGATTTCCGCCTGCATCTGAGCCATTGTTAATCATACCACCAACACCAGTGTTGCCACCATATGTTGTTACATCTTCAACCCAATAAGAAGTAGTTGAAGTGATAACAGGTGTTGTGAAGTTATTTCCAGTTGCAATTGGAGTTGCAGCATCCACTGCATCATACCAACGAACATCACTTCCAGTTACAGAAAGATCTGCAGTACCAGGAGCGTTCAATGTTACATCAGAAATAGATGGAGCAGCTGGAGCGTCAAACACAGTAACTTCAATTGTTTCTGAAGAAAGAGTTTGACAGTTACCTGTAACAGTTACTGAATAAGTTCCACCTTGAGTAACTGAAATCGCTTGAGAAATTTGACCGTTGCTCCATTCGAATGATTGGCCTGGGTTAGCAACAAGTTCTACTGAATAACCTTCGCAGAACTCAAGATCACCACCAGCGCTGATAGTTGGAGTTGGATCATTTGCAACAGATATGTTCAATGCGTTTGAGCTATTTGCACAACCGTTTGCATCATATACAGTAACGTAGTAGTTACCTGAATTGCCCACTGTGATTGAGCTAGTAGTAGCACCATTGCTCCACACATAAGAACCAGAAGCGTTATCTACTGTAAGTGTGATTGATTGACCTTCGCAAATATTCAATCCACCTGGAGTGCTGATAGAAGCAGAAGGCAATGTTGCACAAACCTCTTCAGTTACTTCATGGAAAGTATCAATAGCTGGGTTGTCAATGAAAGTAGATCCACCAGCAGGCCAGTGAATAATTGCATAATCAACAGTTGTAGCTGATCCAAGACCGAAGTACAATCTGTTTGAGTTAGTTATACCATAAGATTCTCCTGCACGAACGTCACGCACTTGAGTTCCGAAAGCACCATGAATTTCAACTACTGCACCTACTGCAAAAGTGTTGCTCACAGTTCCTGTAAGATCAAAAACCATATAGTGATTAGAACCACCATCATTCAAGAACAATTTATTTGGGTGAGAGTTATCTGGTTCAACGTATCCATTGCCATAAGTAGCATATAGATCGATCCATCCATCGTTGTTCAAGTCACCGATTCCAAAGCTGTGCATGGTATCATTGTTCTCGAATGTATTGTTTATTAATGTCCAAGTCTGATCACCATTGTTGTGGTAGTAGCCTTCGTTTCCACCTGCGTGTATAACGTCAAGGTAACCATCATTATCAAAATCGGCTAATTTTCCTTGAAGGAAGAAACCGCTCACTTCTAGTCCTGAACCTGCAGTGATGTCGGTGAAATAACCAAGTCCATCATTTTCATAGATTTCCAAAGTACCTGAGTGCGTAGTGATGAAGCAATCAAAGTCACCATCATTATCAACGTCACCGAAATCTGCAGTCCAAGACTGTTGAAGATTTACAAGACCTCTTTCTGGAGCTTCGTCGCTATAGTTATTGTTGCCATCGTTTACTAAAAGAACATTAGTACGACGAGCATCGTAAGGATCGTTGATGAACTGGCGGCATTTTGCAATAAGCAAATCCACATCTCCATCGCGGTCGAAATCGCACCATACAGTTCCATAATTGCCGCTGTTGTCGTTACCATTAGGAACTTCTGGGTAGAAAGTTCCATCGATAAGAGCGACTCCATTGATCATATTACCAGTACCATCATTTTGAAGAATTGCACTATGACCATCATCGTGGCAAGCCCATGCATCCAACCAACCATCGTTGTTGATGTCGACGATGTTCGTCGCTTGCATGAAAATGTTAGCCCATGCATAATCAGTTTGAGTAGAAGAACTTGTGCTGTTGATGTTTACAACGTGAACACCGTCATAATATCCACCCGAAAGGACGTCAGCCCATCCATCGTTGTCGATGTCGCCGACGCACATACCCCATTGTTCAGAGTTTGATACTGTTCCGTAGCTGCTCGTAATAAACGAGCCGTCTGGTTGCTGAAATGCCACATAAAGATCAGTGCTTTGGTCTAGAATAATGATATCATCAAGGCCATCCTTGTTGACGTCCATTACTCCACCACAGTTTCCACTGCTCTTATTTCCACCGGCTACAGTGCCTGTCGAAAAAGTTTGAGCCATTACAGAAGTGCCTGAAAGCAAAGCAGCAAAGGCTAAAAGGTAGATTTTCTTCATTCGTGAAGTGATTTTTTGGTTTTAAATATTTCCTTTTGGGTGCCCGAATGTACTAAAAATAAGGGTTCACAAAAGAGGTTTGGTTTCAAAAAAGAACTCATACAAGGATTCTTAAAAACACCCTACTTAATCTCAGTATCATGAAATCATCAAAAAAGTCTTATTTAGCTGAACTTTTTAACAACTTATCCGTTTAATGTCGGCACTCATGTGTGTGCGCCACCCTCACTTGTTATTAGATAGTACGAATTACTATTAAAAATCATTGGAGGTTGAAAGCGACGCACGTATATTGCAGCCAAATTTGAAGAAAATAACAAGTCAATTTCAATGAGCGAGACAGCTAAATTGATCCTCGATGGTCAAGAATATGAATTGCCTGTGATTGTGGGTTCGGAAAACGAGAAAGCAATCGATATTACAAAACTTAGAGATGTTTCTGGTTATATTACTCTAGACAGTGGTTACAAAAACACCGGTGCTACTAAGAGTGCTATCACTTTCTTAGATGGTGAAACTGGAATTCTTTGGTATCGTGGATACCCTATCGAACAAATCGCTGAGTATGCTACCTTCTTAGAAGTAGCGTATCTTTTGATTTATGGAGAACTTCCAACTGAAAAAGAATTAAGCTATTTCACAGGAAGTATTCGTAACCATACTTTGGTTCACGAAGACATGAAGCGTTTTTATGAAGCATATCCAACGGGTGCTCACCCAATGGGCGTGCTTTCTTCAATGATTGCTTCAATGTCTACATTCTATCCTGAGTCGCTCAATCCAAACAGACCTTTCAAGGATATTGAAATGACCATGCACCGCCTTATGGCGAAAATGCCAACTTTGGCTGCGCAAGCACACAAAGTGAGCATCGGTCACCCAATCATGTATCCTAAAAACAGCTACACTTATACTCAGAACTTCCTTCACATGATGTTCGCTCTGCCTACAGACGAATATGAAGTAGATCCTGTAGTAGACGATGCATTGAACAAACTTTTGATCCTTCATGCTGACCACGAACAAAACTGTTCGACTTCAACTGTGCGCATGGTAGGTTCTTCGCAAAGTAACCTTTACTCTTCTATTTCTGCTGGTATTGCAGCGCTTTGGGGTCCACTTCACGGTGGTGCCAACCAAGCTGTAATCGAAATGCTTGAGCGTATTAAGGCTGACGGTGGAGATGTAGATAAATGGGTAGGTAAAGCAAAAGACAAAAACGACAGTTTCCGTCTAATGGGCTTTGGACACCGTGTTTACAAAAACTTCGACCCACGTGCAAAAATCATCAAGAAAGCATGTGACGATGTATTGAACAAACTTGGTATCCACGATCCAGTATTGGACATTGCTAAGAAACTTGAAGAAGTAGCTTTGAGCGATCCATACTTCATCGAACGTAAGCTTTATCCAAACGTAGACTTCTATTCTGGTATCATCTACAGAGCAATCGGTATCCCAACTGAAATGTTTACTGTAATGTTTGCTCTAGGTCGTCTCCCAGGTTGGATTGCACAATGGAAAGAAATGATCGAGCAAGGTGAACCTATCGGTCGCCCTCGTCAAATCTACACTGGCGCAAACATCCGAGATTATGTGCCAATGGCGAAACGCGGATAAATCTGATTTCGGATTCCAGATTCCGGATTCCGGATTTCTGAATGTTTGAGGTTTGATGGTTGACTTTTGATGGAGAAAGCCATTTGTCAGAATGTTTGAGGTTTGATGGTTGACTTTTGATGGAGAAAGCCATTTGATTATATAAAAGGATAAAAGCCCTGTAAAACTTCGTTTTACAGGGCTTTTTTTATGTTTTAATACATCAAAAGTCAGACATCAAACCTCAACCCTCTAGGAGATAGTTGCTCCATCAGCGTTTACTTCCACGTGCACTCTTTTGCCTCTGAAGAGAACATTGAATGCATAGCCCTTCCATTTCTTGGGTAGCATTGAATTAAATACCAACTCATCTTCTACCACGCGCATTCCACCAAATCCTTGAACTACAGCCATCCATGTGCCCGCCATTGAGGTGATGTGCAAACCTTCGTGTGCTTCATGATTGTAATCATCGATATCCAATCTTGCGGTGCGCAAATACATCTCGTACGCCTTTTCTTCGTAACCCAATTGAGCAGCTAGGATGGCATGCACACAAGGTGAAAGCGAACTTTCATGAACAGTCATCGGTTCATAGAAATCAAAGTTCTCTTTGATTATAGATGAATCAAATTCATGCTCGAAGAAAAACAAACCTTGCAAAACATCCGCTTGTTTAATGAAACATGAACGAAGGATTCTATCCCACGACCAGTGTTGATTTATCGGACGTTCCGAACTAGGCAATGAATCCGCGCTGCGCAATTCTTTGTCTAAGAAACCATCTTGTTGCAAGTAGATATTGGTGTCTGCTTTAACGCCAAAATACATTTTAGAAATGATATCATCCCATCGCGCTATTTCTTTCACCTCATCGAAACGATATTGTTTCATCTTCTCAGCAAATACAGACGCATGAGTTGATTTCAAATACTCATAAACTTCTTTTGTATAGCGCAAGCACCACGTGGCGATATGGCTTGTATACCAGTTATTATTCGCGTTGTTTTCGTATTCATTTGGACCAGTAACACCGAGCATTACATATTGCTTTTTGTCTTCGCTCCAATTGACACGTTGTGACCAGAATCTTGAAATACCTAGCAATACATCAAATCCAAATTCTATTAGATAATCCTTGTCGCCAGTGTACTTTATGTAGTTGAAAATAGCATATGCAATGGCACCATTTCGGTGTATCTCTTCGAAGGTAATTTCCCACTCGTTGTGACACTCTTCACCATTCATCGTAACCATCGGATAGAGAGCTGCACCATCCTTGAATCCAAGCTTTTGAGCATTCTCAATTGCCTTTCCCAATTGATTATAGCGATACACCAAAAGCTGACGAGCAACTGCCTGATCCTTTGTTGACATATAGAAAGGAATGCAATACGCTTCGGTATCCCAATATGTAGAACCACCATATTTTTCACCAGTAAATCCTTTCGGTCCAATATTCAATCGAGCATCTTCACCAGTATAGGTTTGATTCAAATGAAAAATATTGAAACGAATACCTTGCTGTGCTTCTTCATCGCCATCGATGCGGATATCGGCAAGATCCCATATTGCATTCCACTTGGCAACATGCGCAGCCATTAAATCTTCAAATCCTTTTTCCTTCGCGCGTTTTGCCGCTTTGATCGCAGCATCTGAACATTGAGCAGGAGAATAATTTAATGAACTAACAATACCTCCATACTTATAAAAAACAAGTGCATTTCCACGATCCGCTTTCACAGTAGACTTCGATCGCACCTGCATAAAATCTGTTGAATGTGTCCAATGCGCAGCTTTCAAATCGCACTGCATAGCAACCGACAATTCAAATTCAGTTTTCTTTGTTCGAGTTGTTAAAACCCCCTCACCTTCTCCAGAAGTTTTCGAAACTTCTATCCAAAATTTCTCATCATAATTTGAGTCATGGTTTTTTACATCACCATCGAGATAAGGCTCGAATGTAATTTCACCAGAGAAATTGATGGGCGTGATCGAGTATTTAATCGCTCCTATTTCATCATCAGCAATAGAGCAGAATCGAATAACTTCTACTTTGATTTGCTTCAGCTCTCCACCGTCTCGAAAGCCCAGTAATGACTGATTGAGGTTTGCTACAAAAGAACGAGTTAATGTTCCCTCTTTCATATTGAGTACGCGGCGAAAATCGCTGACTTCTACTTTCGAAAGGTCGAGTTCTTCGCCATCTATCCAAATGTCGATACCAATCCAGTTGGTGCTATTGAGCACTTTCGCAAAATATTCCGGATAGCCATTTTTCCACCAACCCACACGCGTTTTATCGGGATAATAGACACCAGCCACATAAGAGCCTTGCAATGTAGGGCCACTGTATCGCTCTTCGTGATTGGCACGCTGGCCAAAGCGACCATTGCCAATACTGAAAATACTTTCAGAACTTCTGTGGTGTTTGGCTTCGAATCCTTCCTCAATAATTAGCCAAGGATCGGTCTTCAGATATTTAATCATAGGGGTATTACTCTAGTACAAAGAAAAGAAAGTGTACAAAATACACCAACTATTTTTTTTAGTCAATCAAATTTAAGGAAAAGAGAAACCAAATGCACCCGAATGGAAAAACCAGTGAGACAGTGCGGCTGTGTGGCAGTGTGACAGTGAACACAAATGCACCCGAATGAACACAAGTGGAAAAACCAGTGAGACAGTGCGGCTGTGTGGCAGTGTGACAGTGAACACAAATAATTTGAATGCAACTAGTTAATTCAAATATTAAACTGATTATTAGAATCTAGTATTTGCATTCCCATTTGGGTGCACTTGTTTCCACTATATCTTTTTGTGAGAAACTTTTAGGGATGAATTGTTGGAACGATAGATGTACACTATAAAATTGTATTTTACGTTCCGCAAACGTTTAAATCCAAGGAAATCTGATGATCAAGTCTTTACGCCTATCCATTTTACTAGCGTTTGTCCTACTGAATACAACTCTGCTGGCTCAACGCATCGAAAAATTCACTCACGAACCAGGAAAGTTTATTGAGGAATTAACAGATTTATTCAATGACTCCAAAAAAGGAGTTGGTAAAGAATTCATCGAAAACTCATTCACGCCTATTTGGATTGATGCTCCAGCCTACACAGCTCAACAGCAAGAAATCATTTACGAGACATTCGATACGTTTTTGAAAAACAAGAACAAGGTGTATCCGGATATGGAAGACTATGTGAATTGTTTGCTTGTATTTCCAAAATCCGGTAAAACAGACCTTGATTTTCTCGAATGGCAAGCTGTTCTTGCCAAAATTATGGCAGACAAGAAAATTAGAAAATATGTACCAAATTTTCTTGAAACCTCAGTTGGTCTTTTTACTGATCAAGTTTTCTATCAAAGCGATGCGGTAAAATGGCAGTCAAGCAGTAAAGGCTACAAGTTCGTTTTCGACACTGTGCCATGTATTCAATTTCCAGCATTAGATCTTAAATGTTATAGCAAAGGTGATAGTAGTATTATTTATGAAACTAAGGGAGCCTTCTATCCAACTCTAGAGCGCTTTATTGGAGAAAACGGAAAAGTAACTTGGCAACGTGCCGGTTTTGATCCAACAAAAACCTTCGCCAAATTCGATGACTACAACATTCGAATCAAAGGCGCAACCTATGTTATTGACTCAGTCACATTCTATAATGAGTTTTTCGAAAAGCCTCTCATTGGTCAATTAACAGAAAAAATACTTGCGGATAAATCAGCTGAGAATGCGACATACCCCAAATTTGAATCTTATTACAAGCGTCTTCAGATTCAAAACATTGTAAAGAATGTAGACTTTGATGGAGGTTTTACTCTGGCAGGAACGAAGCTTGCAGGTTCAGGAACAGTTGAAGAGCCTGCATTAATGACATTCTACAAAGACTCTAAAAAATTCTTAATTGTTAGAAGTTTAGAGTTTGATATCAAACCTGATCGAATTGTTTCAGGTCACGCTAGTGTAACATTCTATGTCGACAAAGACAGCATTACCCACCCTGATATCAACTTCGCTTTCGATAAGAAATCAAGGCAAATGGTATTGCTGCGTTCTGAAGAAGGTATATCAAAAGCTCCATTCCAAAACAGCTACCACAACGTCGATATGTATTTCGAAGCTTTGTATTGGAACATTGATGATCCGCTCATCAAAATGGGGTCATTCGAAGGAAGTTCACAACACTATGCAGCATTCGAATCCAACACTTATTTCAAGAAAAAAAGATTCGACTCGATGATGGGCTTGAGTTTCTCTCACCCGTTAAGTGAAATAAAAGAGTATGTAAAGTCGACAGGGCGTGAAGAGTTCTATGCAAAAGACCTTGCTAAATTTCACAATCACAGCGAAGAGCAATGGAATACTGTGTTAATTGATTTGAATAACAAAGGATTCCTAACTTATGATCTGAATTCTCATTGGGTCATTGTTAGACCAAAGCTTTATTATGCAATTGAGAATAACATTGGAAAGCGCGACTATGATGTCATTCAATTCAGCAGTGAGGTTGAAAAAGGTCACAATGCGCAATTGAGTTTGCTCAATTATGACTTATTGCTCAAAGGAATTACGAACTTCCAATTAAGTGATTCGCAAAAAGTAACAATCAACCCTCGAGGTGGTGAAGTATTATTAAAGAAAAACAGAAACTTTACTTTTGGAGGTCGCGTATTCGCAGGTAATTTCGAGTTCCTTGGAAGCCAATATGAGTTCACTTATGACGACTTCAAACTCGAACTGTTGCAAGTTGATAGTTGCCGTATTTATGTTGAAGATGAGTCAACAGGAAAAGACATTTATGGCAATTATAACAAGGTGCGTTTGAAATCTGTGTTGCGAGACATTGCAGGTAATATTCGAGTAGACTCGCCTACCAACAAGGGAGGATTCCACTCCTACGCTTATCCTCAGTATCCAATCTTCACGTGTACGAAAACATCTTATGTTTATTGGGATGATAAAGCAGTGCAAAAAGGAGTTTATAAAAGAGAAAAGTTCTACTATCAGGTGCAGCCATTTACAATAGACTCGCTCGATAACTTTACTAAAAAAGATTTGAAATTCAATGGCACTTTGGTTAGCGGAGGGATATTCCCAGATATCGAAGAGTCTTTGGTATTGATGGATGATTACTCGCTTGGTTTCAAAAAGGGAACTGGAGATAGCGGCTTGCCTGCTTATGGCGGTAAAGCTAAAGTTGTGGCTGATTTAAAACTCGATTACTCTGGATTGAAGGGTGGTGGAGATTTGGAATATCTAACAGCATCTGCTAGTTCAAGTGAGTTTACTTTCCTCCCCGACTCCACCCTTGGGCGAACGAATAAGTTTACAAATCGGGAACAAAGTGGTAAGGTTGAAGTTCCGAAAGCAATTTGTGACACAACAGATTTAGCATTCTATCCGACCAAGGACCGACTCGATATTGAAAGTTTAAAAACACCTATTGAATTCTTTGAAAAAGAAGCAACGCTTGAAGGTACTATTCACTTAAAACCTCAAGGAATGCGAGGTGAGGGTGAAATGAAGTTTAGCGGGGCTACTTTAACCTCTGGAGACTTCTCCTACGATCGAAGAAAAATTCTTGCCGATACATCATCATTTCAATTGGCAGGAATGGAAGAGTCTGGAGGCCTAGCTTTTAAAACAGACAACGTAAATTCTAATGTCGACTTCGATAAGCGTCAAGGATTCTTCAAGAGTAATAGTGGGGAAACTAAAATCGAATTCCCAAACAACCAATATGTCTGCTTTATGGACCAGTTTACTTGGTTCATGGACAAAGCAGAAATGGATTTAAGCTCCTCTAGAAAACCTGCGGACGATCTTGTGATTGATACAAGTGAGGAAGCAAAGAAAAGTAATTTCTTCAGCATTGCTGAAGGACAAGACTCACTAAACTTCCTTTCTGCAAAAGCAAAATATGACTTGAAGAAAAGTATAATCACTTGTCAGAAAATTCAATACATAATAGTAGCTGACTCCAAGATTACTCCTGATAGTGGAAAAGTTGTTATTGAGAAATATGCGAATATGCAGCCATTGACTAGAGCGCAAATTCTATCAAATTATGTTACTCAATACCATAAAATTTTTAATGCCGATTTGAAAATTGATGGTCGTAATAAGTATTATGGAAAGGGTGACATCACTTACACGGATGAAAACAAGCGAGAACAAACAATTCATTTCGAAGATATCAAAGTTGATACTAGTCGACAAACCATTGCATTTGGAGACATCAAAATGGAACAACAATTCTTCCTTTCTCCAGCTTATGAATACTATGGCAAATTTGAAATGGCAGCGAATAATCAGTTCCTTACATTTGAAGGTGGTGCCAAGATTCTGCACAATTGCGCCACAATGGAACGCACCTATTTCAAATTTCGATCTGAAATCAATCCGCTCGACATTTACATTCCTGTAGATACTGTTTTGCGCGATATGGATTACAGTAAGCTTGGAGTTGGTGTGATGGTAACAGACGATACACCTATGGATGTCTATCCGGCCTTCTTAAGTAATAAGATTGATAAGGATGACAAAGGACTGATTGAATCAACAGGCTTTATGTATTTTGATAAAGTGTCAAGAAAATATTTGATTGGATCGAAAGAAAAAATCAAACAGCCAAATCTTCCCGGAAATCTGGTTGTATTGAATACAGAAGCATGCGAAATTCAAGGCGATGGTGTAATCACATTCAATGTGGATTATGGCATGGTGAAATTTAAAAACGTAGGTGAAATAAAATATAATACTTCTAAAGATGAGTTGTCAACCCTCGGGGTGTCTCTAATCAATTTCCCATTTGAAGATGCCGCATTGAAACGCATCTATGAGCAAATTGAACAATGGCCGAACCTTACTTCTGTTGACGTTACAAAAACGAAATATGAGAAAGGACTGGTTGAATTGCTTGGAACAGAAAAATCAGACAAGCTGATTTCTGAACTTAACTTGAGTGGACAATTGAAAAAAGTTCCTGAAGAGCTTCAAAGCACCCTGTATTTGGCTGATGTAAAATGGTCTTGGAATGCAGTTGATGAGACTTTCAGTAGTGTTGGGCTGCTTGGTATTGCCAGCATGGACAAAAAACAATTGTTCAGATATGTAAAAGGAAAAATAGAAATTGAAAGAAGAAGAAACGCAGACGTAATGCGTATCTACATAGAGCTTGATCAAGGCACTTGGTATTTCTTTGAATATAAACTTGGCATCATGAATGTGATTAGTTCTGACAAGGATTTCATCGCTATTCTTACAGAAGTTAAAGATGACAAACGTAAATTCGAAGAAAACAATCAGCGCTATACATATCAATTCATTACTTCTAAAAAGAAACGAGATGATTTTGTAGCACGATTCCCCGATTTGCAATAGGTAACCTTTTGAGCAAATGGTTAGTATAAAATTTTGTATTAAAACTAACCTGATTATGAATGATTCAATGACCACTGTTCAATTAGAACAAATCACTTCTTTAATGAATACACTGGCAAACATTCAGACGCGCATGGCAAGAGCGACAAAGCTTTAGGCTGTTGGCTGTTGGCTATTGGCTATTAGCTATTAGCTGTAAGCTATAAGCTATAATTAGTAATTAGTGATTAGTATTCAGTCACCAGTCACTAGTCACCGGTCACTAGTCACCAGTCACCGGTAGTCGGTCGTCGGTCGTCGGTCACTAGAAGAGTCTTTGCTCGTCTAGCATCCATCCTGTGATACTTTCACGGATGCGATTAGTGATGAGAACTTCATGGAGCATTTCACTTTTGAAAATGATTAGTCTTCCTGCTTTTGGGAGAACATCGAAGTATTGATCACCATCTGTATATACACGCAGTGTGCCGCCATCTTCTTCTATCCAGTTTTCATTTAGATAGAAGACGAATGAAACGACGCGATGTGAAGTGTGTTTGTGTTTATCACTATGCATCATGTATCGAGTGCCCTCGGGGTATCGGGTATAGTGACATTCGTAATCACGAACTCCCATATAAAATTCGCGGTTGAGAGAGGTTATTATCTCTGAAATGAAATCGAGAAATTCTTTTGTACCGCCTTGTGCTTTTGGGGGATCAATCCAAAAAATTGAATCGCCTCTTTTAGTTTGATCGAGCTCGAAGCTTCCCTCCTTGCCTATTCCCGCTTTTTTCAAAAGATTATCATCGCACAACATGTTGATGGTATCTCTGATGTCAGCAATGCCGCTATCAGAAATGACATCGTCGATTAGACAATAGCCGTGTTCTTCAAAAAAATCAGGATTCCACATCGAGATAAATTAATCGATCCAATCAGCGATGAAAACGTTTGTGTCTCGCGTGCGACCATTATGACGGTTGCTGCACCAAACAAACTTCTTTCCGTCAGGAGAAAACATTGGGAAGGAATCAAATTGATCATCGAAAGTCAATTGCTCCATTCCTGTTCCATCAAGATTCACGATATATAAATTGAATGGGAAACCTCTTTCACTTTTGTAGTTGCTACAGAATATAATCTTGTCGCCTTTTGGCGTGAATGTCGGAGCCCAATTCGCTTTGCCAAGATTAGTTACTTGGCGCGCATCTGAGCCATCTGCATTTGCCATCCATATCTCAAGATTTGTAGGCTCAACCATATCTTGGTCTAACAAGTCTTTATACGCTTTCAATTCAGCATCATCTTTTGGTCGTGAAGCTCTCCAAACAATTTTTGTTCCGTCAGTACTGAAACAAGCTCCTCCGTCATATCCAGGAGTGTTGGTGATTTGTTTTACTTCAGTTCCATCAAGATTCATTGTGTACAATTCCAAATCGCCTGTGCGAAGTGATGTAAAGATAATTTTATCTCCTTTTGGACTTACTGTAGCTTCAGCATCATAACGAGGGCTGTTTGTCAATTGCTTTTTCACATTACCCTTCAAATCAGCAACGAAAATATCGTAGGCATCATATAAACTCCACACATAACGGCGTCCCATGTCTGGCACTGGTGGACATGAATCGTGCACTAAGTGAGTACTTGCATAAAGAATTGACTTGTTATCTGGCATAAACCATGAGCAAGTAGTTCTTCCTTTTCCTGTTGAAATCAATGACAGTTTTGAGCTATCAGGAGTTTCTTTTGTATCCAACAAGAAAATTTGGTCGCAGCCCACATTCCAGTTTGGGTTATCACTTTGGAAGATCAATTTCTTTCCGTCAAAGCTCCAATATGCTTCGGCATTATTTCCGCCGTAAGTCATTTGACGAACATTAGTCAAGTGCTTTTCAGCCTCGTAATGTATAGGCTCATTTGGCAGGCTATCTACCATTGCAGTCTTTTGAGAATTCTTACATGCTGCCAATACTGCTATGCACGCGATGGTTAAAGAAAGAAAACGAAACTTCATAATTAAGGTTTTGCGGGCGCAAATGTAGGATTCCTTGTATTTTAAACATCATAGAATTGTAAATTGCGCCATATTTCAATATCATGAAGCACAAAGCACTTAAGCACCTAACATTCATCTTGCTAGTTACCACTGCAATAGGTTCACAATCATTCTTATGTAGCAGGACGACTACCGACTTTATTGATAAAACAGATAAATCTCAAAGAATAGCAGCGGAGGTTATCACCACTCTATCCTCAGATGAATATGAAGGTCGACAAACCGGAACTGAATCTGAGCGAAAGGCAGCAGATTACATCGTTAAGACAATGAAAAAAATTGGCTTAACTGCTAAAGGGGTTGACGGAACATGGTTTCAAACATTCACGTTTGTTCCACACCCACCTGTGAAAGTTCATCAAATTGGAGATAGCACTCAATTAGGCATGGGACTCGTGAAAGAAGTTAGCGCTCGCAACGTCATTGGATATATTGATAATGGCGCTGCAACAACTGTTGTAATTGGTGCTCACTACGACCACCTTGGTTGGGGTGATGAGAATTCATTATCAACAGAAAAAGCGATTCACAATGGCGCAGATGATAATGCAAGTGGCGTTGGTGCAATGCTATCAGTAGCCTATAAATTGAAAAACTCTGCTTCAAAAAACAACAACTACTTATTCATCGCCTTCAGCGGCGAGGAGAAAGGACTTTATGGAAGTAATTTCTTCTGTAAAAATCCTACTGTAACGAATATGAATTACATGATCAATCTTGATATGGTTGGTCGTTTAAATGCCGAAAAATCCCTTGCTATTAGCGGCGTTGGAACATCTACGGATTGGAAATCTGAGCTTGATTTGGTAAATAATTATGGTTTCAAAAACGTATATTCAGAAAGTGGTGTAGGGCCAAGTGACCATACGTCATTTTACAATACTGGAATTCCTGCTATTCACTTCTTCACTGGTCAGCACGCGGATTACCACAAACCAAGCGATGATGCTGATAAGATCAATTATGAAGGAGTAAATGCTATTTCATCTTACATCTATGATGTTGTAGTTGCCATAAATAATAATGGGAAACTAGGTTTCTTGAAAACAAAAGACGAGAGCACTGCTGCTGCAAGTTTCAAAGTCTCTTTAGGTGTTGTGCCAGACTATCTTTTCGGTGGTGAAGGTATGCGTATCGATGGCACACGTGAAGGCAAGCCAGCCTCTATAGCAGGTATGAAACAAGGCGATGTAGTTGTTCAGATCGGCACTTACAAAGTAACCGACATGTACACCTACATGGAAGCTTTAAGCAAATTTGAAAAAGACCAGAAAACAGAAGTCACCATTCTTCGCGGAGAAGAAAGATTGACATTAGAAGTGACCTGGCAGTAATTAGGCAATCAATGCCGCTAGTCCGATTCCTATAAGAATAGACAAGAATTTTATCCAATTGAATCTATGGCCTTCCTCACTTTCAAAGAGAATGGTGGTAGATACATGGAGAAGAATACCGATAAGCACCCCTGTAACTTTTGGTGTCAATTCTTCAACTCCAGTGATATTATTATCTAACAGAAGGTGATGTACAAAAGCTCCTGCGGGTGCCATTAATCCGAATATAACTAGCCAAAAAACTGCGCGTCCCGCTTTTACTCCGCTATTGATCAATAAAGCAGTAAACACTAGAGACTCTGTAATTTTATGGAGTGAAATACCCACTAATAGCGAAGATCTATGATCGTGACCAGCCTCTAGATGATCGTGAGCGTGACCATGATCATGAGCATGACCGGCCATTTCTCCACCAAAGGGCATTCCTTCGATGAATGCGTGCACCCAAAGTGAAGCCATTACCATAAAAAGGAATTTTGTTCCGGCGTTTGCATGAGAATGAGCGTGACCATGTTCGACACCATGCGAGAAGAAATCAAGGACAACTTGCAACATAAAACCGATCAGCACATACCAGCCAGCGTGTTCAATTCCTGAATCAAAGAGTTCGGGAAAAAGATGTAACAACGTCAAGCCCAATAGATAAGCTGCGCTAAATGAAAGCAACAATTTAATCTGACTAGAGCTTTGTTTGCGATAGATGAAAAACAAAGTGCCGCCGATCATTGCTGCTACAAACAGCACTATCATGTAAAAAATTGGTGTTTCCATATTAATTCGAAGCAATTACAATGATTCGATCCGAGTTTATCTCATCGAATTCACTTAAAAAATAGTCGCCAAAAGTACGAACGATCTTCAATCCTTGGCCGCTAATCATGTCGAGTATTTCGTTGGCTTTGAGCAATTGTACTTTTTCTTCAAATTCATATTTCCCCTCTTTTCCTTCGAA
>CALRZB010000026.1:0-17454 GCA_943372555.1 Chryseobacterium gleum
ACTCTGTGTGGATTTGTATTTTATTTATGATACTATTTTTTAATGAAATATCCTTTCCGGATGTTTCGAGTAGTTCAATTAGAATGTCCGTTTCAGCGGGGGTAAATTCAAATGTTTCTATACCGTAATTGTTGGAAATAAATAATTTATTGTGCTCATCACGCTCCACTTTGAAACCTACTTCTTGGATTAGATCAATGTATCGATAGATTGTTCTTTCAGTTGTTTTTAGAACGTTAGCTAAGAATCTGAGATTTTTCGCTGGAGCGGTTTTTAGCAACTGTATAAGCTGCAAGACCCGAAGTATTTTGTGTTGATTGAGCATAGATAGTTTTGTTCGAAATAAGGGCAATATTTTAAACTAAACAAGACTTTGACTTGAATTGTCAAAAAAAATATCTCCTTTTGTAATCTATTAGATGGCTTAACTGAAAAACAAGTAAGATAAATAAAAGGACGATGAAATTTGAGTAGGTAAGAATTGGTATAAGCGTTGGAAGTTAGTATATTATAGCAAAACAAATCTGACTCTGTACCTTTTTATTCAGGGAGTAGTTGTCCTTTTGCTTGCTTTATAATTATAAGCTAGCCTTCTTTCTTTTTTTTTTTACTGAAATTGGACGTGATATACGTCGGTATTGTTTCGAGAGATATCGGTGCAGACAAAGCCGCCGGGTTGCGGGATTTTTTCAATGAGATCAAAACTGAGACAGTCCTTTGGTAATCCTTCAAACACGAGTGTAAATCGGTGGATGGCACCTGCGGGCACTTCTGTCCACAGAGGACAGAGGGTGATGTTTTCGTGGTGAATGAGTTTGCATTTTCGATTGCCCCCTTTTGGAATTAGAAATGTTGTCTTCCAAATGCGGATTGCTTCAGCTTCTTCAGGAGCTGCGCGGTAATGGCAATGAACGATTACTTGTGATTCCACTTCATGACTAGACGCAAGTTTTCGTTTGATCTTTTGATCAATATTTACTTTCGGTTTTTTCTTGGTCTTTGTTGGGGTTGTCATTTTCTTACACGTAGAGACATATTAGGAAAAGCGCTAAAATAACAATGAAAAGGACAATGAGCTTTTGATTTATCTTATTTGTAATCCTCTTAGGCGCTTTTTCTTGATTTAATGACTCTTCTTTTTCATTTGCTATAATGGGTTGGTTTGAAATTATGCCTCTTTGAATTGTTGTTCGATTGAAAGGCTTTTCATTTTCAGATCTGAAGAACTGTTTTTTTCCAGTGTTGTCGTGTATGATTTCAATTTTAGGTACTTGATTTTGGATTGTAATTTCGTCTTGAAAGAAGACTGAGAGTGCAACTCCCTTAACAATGTCTGTGTCTTGGATTTTTTGCGCTATTTCATCAATACTTTGAGATGGATGGGCTTTAAGAAGAATGTCATTCGTTTGTTCTTCGCTATAATAGTTGTAAATGTTTCTTGTGATTAACAGTATGAAATCATCTTTTTGTAATTGAAGGGGATTGTGGAGTGTGAGATGGTCCAAACTTTTATCGTGACCAATTCCTTCAGGATAGCCGTTGTTTTGAATAATGAAATTACCCTTTTTGTCGACCACGGTCTGCGATTCTTCATCTTCAATAGGCTTATTAACTTGGATAATAGTTTTATTACTTTTTACTAGGATTTGACATTTTCCTATGGATGCGAACCAGGCTTTTCCACTGGGTTCAATTAGTGCCAATGCAATTGAGGCAGTAAAATTTTTAAACGGTGGATTCTGCTTCTGATATTCAATGCACATCAGATTTATGGATGCTATTGCGGCCTTAATTCTTTCTGGAATACTTAGGTTAGATGGAGCCGTGAAAAATATTTGAATCGATGGTACAAGTGTTTTCAGTAATTTTTTGGGAAGTCCAATGTTTTCAGCTCCTCTAATAACGAGATGTAAATCGCCGATAGGTATTTTAGCTTTGCCACAGAAATGACTTTGTAATGCCTCATCAATACCTGGATATATTTTGTTAAAGAACATTCGACAATAAAGTTTTTGGGGAATTTAAATCATTTTTTTTGCATCAGATTATTGGATGTCTGTCCTTACATCTAACTTTACACCCATGCTCCAAATAACATCAGGTCGAGAGAAACATATGTTGCGGCACTTTAGTGGTGATGCCATTGGGAGTTCTTTTGATACTGCTGTTTTTGCAGATTTAGATGCACTGCTTGCGTATATCAATGGTCATCAACCTGACGAGATAATTCCGCAAGCAAATGGGCGTGAAGCATGGATTTTTATTTGTTCCGAATTTGAATCTATCGGGAAATGCGGTTTAATGCATCGCAACGATGTTCCAGAAACATGTATTGTCGAAGAGATACGCGATGGATTTTTGATGGATGTTGGAATCGTTGATGAATTACCTACTACAAATCAATTTTGCGTCATCGTAGAACATAAGGAGACGGCTACATTTTTAATAACTGCATTTCCAGGAGAGAAAGCAGCAGCGTTTCCCTATGGCGCTCAGTCTCCCGAAGAACGATCAATCAGCGAAGCTTTTTGGAAGGAACATGTCCTAGTACGACGTGTGCTTTGAAGTGTGATAGTTTGGTAGTTGGATAGTGTGGCGGTGAGACAGTGTGGCAGTTAGACAGTGAACCCAAGTGTACCCGAGTGGAAACAAATGCACCCAAATGAATTAATATATAACTAGTCACCGGTCACCAGTCGTTGGTCGTTAGAAATCCGAAATTTATTTGCAAAAAAAAATCCTCGATTACTCAAGGATTTTTGTTTTTTGTGACACCGTAGGGAGTCGAACCCCAAACCTTCTGATCCGTAGTCAGATGCTCTATCCAATTGAGCTACGGTGCCATTTTTGCTAAAAGCGGGTGCAAATATACGATTTTTTTTAAAACCTCCTACTTTTTCAACAATTTCAACTCAGTGAAGTCAAAATCAGGGTTTTCTACTACCACCTTCATCTCGCTTACTTCCCCCTGAGCGTTGAGGATGAATGTGACTGAGCCTTTTGGAAGCATCATCTGCGTCGTCCAAGCGAGTTGGAAGGTGTCGTAATGCCAATGCGTCAAAGTGCCTTTAAAAAGAGCGGTAGGCTTAAAATCGATAGTTAAGGTGCCGTTGGCATCTTTCTTCACTTCTACATCACCATACATCTCTGAAGAATAAGTGCCTTCATATTTTTCGATTGCCAAACTTGGTTTGGTGTCTTGTGCGCGCATGGCATCGGCAGTAACTTCTGCTTCTTTAGCAGCCAATTCATCTGCTTTCTTAAATTCTAGGAACATTGCTGGCCAATCTTTGGCGTCTTTTACTTTTAAAAATTCATCGAGAACTGAGAACATCAAACATGATGGAAGGCTATTGATATTATTCGTAAGAATCACAAAGCCGATGTTTTTTCCAGGGATAAGAATGGTTTGAGAAATCATTCCATCGTAACCACCGCCGTGACTCACTATTTTTTCTCCGCCATACTCCATCAGTGACCAGCCCAGGCCGTAACCATTGAAATGGCGTGATGGCATATTGTTGCGCTGCCATTTGCTCACGTTTGTTGGAGTATTGTTTTCCCACATTTCGTTGCTTCGTTGTTCACTCCAATATGTTTTTCCATCTAATGTGCCTTTGTGCAATTGAAGTTTAATCCATTGTGTAAGTTCACTTACAGAAGCATTGATGCTACCAGCAGAACTCACATTGTCCCAATTGACGTATTCAATAGGAATGTTTTTGCCATTCACTTCGTTGTGCGGTGCGGCTATATCTTGACCCGGTTTGAAATCACGAATAGAAGTGTTTGCATTGTTCATTCCAAGTGGAGTGAAGAAACGCTCACGAATAAATTCATCCCAAGTTTTTCCTGTTACTACAGGGATGATTTCTCCCGCGGCAAGGAACATGATATTAGAATAACCGAACGATTCACGGAATCCATAAACCGGCTCGAGGTATTTTGCTCTTCTTATAACTTCCTCTCTAGAATGAGAAGTGCCGTACCAAATCAAATCCCCACTGAATGTTGCTAGACCTGTTCTGTGACAGAGCAAATCACGAATGGTCATTTCTTCAGAAACATAAGGAGAGTAAAGTTCAAAGTATGGAAGGTAGTCGCGCACCTTATCGCTCCATTTGATTTTTCCTTCATCTACTAGGATCGCTAATGCAGCAGATGTAAATGCTTTCGAATTACTAGCGATTGCAAATGAAGTTTTGTCGGTGACTTTTTCATTGCTGTTCGTATTCTTTACGCCATATCCTTTTGAAAGCATCACATGATCGTCTTTCACAATTGCGATGGCCATTCCTGGAACATTGAAATCGGTAAGTGCTTTTTGGAAAATAGCATCAAGCTTCGCGATGGATGCCTTGTCTTCTTTCGATTGACCGAATGTTAAGAGGGAGAGGAAAAGTGCGAATGTGAGGAAGGTAGCTTTCATTTTGGTAGCAGGTGATTGGTGATAGGTAGTAGGTAGTAGGTAGTAGGTGGATTGCGAAAATAGGGGAAAAGAATTATTTCTACCTACTACTTACCACTTGCTACCTGCCACCTACTGCCAAAAAGTTATGTTATCAATAGATGAGATTTATGTTGCTAATAATCAAGATGGTTATGCTCTGCTAAGAGTTAATAACTCAAAATATCTGCAATAAGAACGGTTTTTTTCTGTACTACTTTAGAATCACCTGAATAATGGTTTTCGTCGACGGATGAGGGCCGAGAAAGGTAAACATACAGTTAATAAGACTTAAATTCTAGCTTATGGCAGTGCAACGTAAAGCAAAAAAGATCTACGTGCTGGACACTTCGGTGTTGCTTCACGATCATAATTGTATCAATAATTTTGAAGACAATTATGTCGCAATTCCAATAACTGTTTTAGAAGAACTTGATAAGTTCAAAGTCGGAAACGACATTAAAAATTTCGAGGCACGTGAGTGCATTCGTATCATTGACAGACTCTCTGAAAACCATTCATTACAAACTTGGATTCCATTAGGAAATGGTTCGGGTGGTAAATTCAAAATCGTTCTCAGTACATCTGATAATCTTCCTTCAAATGCTGAAAAAATCTTTGATGATCGCAAGAATGATCACAAGATTTTGAATGCTGCCCTTCAACTTCAATTCGAAGAGAAGAAGACTAAGGTGGTAATGGTGACGAAGGATATTAACCTTCGCATTAAAGCGAAAGCGCTTGATTTGCCCGCGGAAGATTATAAGCATGGCAAGGTGAAAGACAATATGATGATGTACAGTGGTATGTCGCTTATTGAAGATGTAGAAAGTGAGTTTATCCGCAAGCTTTATCAAGATGGTGAGTCGAAGAAGCTTACTGTGTTGGGTAAGGACAAGATGATGAATCATTTTTATATTTTAAAAAATGGTCAATCTTCTGCGCTTGCTTTCTTCAATGGAAAAGAGAAAACACTCCAGCGTGTCGATAAGGTATATGCATATGGCATAAAACCAAAGAATGCAGAACAAGCTTTTGCAATGCATGCAATCTTGAATCCTGATGTGAAGTTGGTAACAATTAGTGGTGTTGCAGGAACAGGAAAAACCCTGCTTGCTTTGGCAGGTTCTCTTGAACTAAAGAATACCTACGATCAGTTGTATTTAGCTCGTCCTATTGTTCCGTTATCAAATAAAGAAATTGGATTCTTGCCAGGGGATGCAGAAGAAAAGGTAAATCCGTATATGCAGCCTCTTTGGGATAATTTGACTTTTATCAAAAATCAGTTTGGCGAAAACGAGAAAAAGCGCAAGGCAATTGATGAGATGCAAGCTGCTGGAAAAATTACCATTTGTCCACTAGCATTTATTCGCGGAAGAAGTTTGTCTAATTGTATCATCATCGTGGATGAGGCTCAAAATCTAACTCCTCATGAGGTGAAAACAATTATTACAAGAGCCGGAGAAAACACAAAAGTGATCTTAACTGGTGACGTAAGACAGATTGATACTCCTTATTTGGATGACCAAAGTAATGGTCTTTCTTTCGTCATTGAAAGACTAAAAGGACAAGACCTTTACTGTCACGTAACGCTAGAAAAAGGGGAGCGAAGTGAGTTGGCGAATTTGGCGAATGAACTACTGTAACGGACGACCGACGACTGGTGACTGGTGACTAGTGACTGGTGACAGGTGACTGGTGACTAGTGACTGGTGACCGACGACTGGTGACCGACTACCGACTACCAGTGACCAACGACTGGTGACCGTCTACCTGGGACTATGTCGGTTTGATTTATTATGAGCTGTTATTCTTGAATAACGCTGAATTATTTATTCCTTGTATTATCAGTTTTTGATGTATTCATTTGCGAAAACTAAAAACAAATGGAAGCAAAAACTAACTTGGTAGGACTTACAAAGTCTTTTGCAATTGATGCAATTCTGTTTAATGATAAATTGCAAAAGGATAGGAGGTTCACATTGTCAAATCAATTTTCTAGAAGTGCAACGAGCATCGGAGCGAATGTTTTCGAGGCACGATTTGCGGAATCCAAAAAGGATTTTTTACACAAAATGAAAATTGCTGAGAAAGAAGCGAATGAGACAGGTTTTTGGTTGGAAATCTTGGCTAGCACAACCGATTATGAAGAAGTAAGTGTCTTGCAGGGTGATGTTATTGTTATTCAAAAAATATTGTCTCGAAGCATTCAAACTATTAAAAGAAAATTATCTGAGGAACAAAACAACCCTCAGTAATAATGGTGTATTGAAGACTTACTTCGACATTGGTTTTAATCGTCGGTCACTGGTAGTTGGTCACCCGTCACTAGTGCTCGGTCACTAGTCACTAGTCGTCGGTCACCAGTCACCAGTCACCAGTCGTTAGTCACCGATTTTCCGGCTCATCCAGAGCACATTGTGCCATTGATTGAATTTGAATCCTACATTTTCGAAGACGGCGAAAGAGTTGAAGTTATTCGCTTTGTGGAATGCTTCGGACTTTTCGTTGGGCATTGTGATTACAGCGAAGGCTTGGTAGAATCCTTTCTCTTTTAGAATAGAAAAAAGTTCGTCGTAGAGTTTTTGTGCAACACCTTTTCGCTGATGCTGTTGGTCTATGTAGACTGATGTTTCTACGTTGTATTGATATGCTAAGCGCTCTCTATAGCTCGATGCATAGGCATAACCAATTACTTCTCCGTTTTCTTCGGCAACTATCCACGGATATTTTTCTGTGTAGTGCGCGATGCGTTTTTGCATGTCCTCAACCGAAGGTAATTCTAGTTCGAATGACACGGCTGAATCTAAAACAAAAGGAGCGTAGATTCGGAGGATAGCCTCCGCATCTGCGCTCCTTACGTTGCGAATTGTCATCATCTTCTAATGATCTTCTCGATATGACGCTCACCACTTGTGTGCACGTCGATAATGTATGTTCCTACGCTTTTAGGAAGTGTGATTTGTGTGCGAATAGTATTCACTTTTCGTGACTCAATCAACTGTCCGTTTAAGGCATAGATATTTACCATTGTAATCACATCTTTACCACCGTCGATATTCAATATACCGCTTGCGTTTGGATTTGGTCCGATTGAGAATTTGCTTCCGAATTCACCAATTCCAACGAGAGTGGTAACCGTTTCATCCATGTCCATTTCAACAGCTGCTGGACCTTGTTCCCAGTACATTGTTTCGAATGCATTGATGATAGGGTTATCGAATGAGAAAATTTCTTCTGTCCATCTTGGAGGAATACTTTGATACCAAACTTTGGCGCGAACAGTAAAGTTTCCGCTGATTCCTTCTACAGGAATGTGGAAGCGAATTTCATCTGTTCCTGTTCCTTCTAAGCCACCAATATGGTTGAAGTTCGGGTCAGTTAGAGCCGAGCCAACGATAAGTGTAGTATCGTATGCTGAGTGCATGGTGCTAAATCCAAGCGGGACGAGTCGATTGTCTTTCAATGATGCGTATCCACGTTCTAGAACTGTGGTAGGATCGCCATTCACATCACCCATTACCATTTCATAAATCTGTACTTGGTCTTGATCTGTGATCAAATCATGGTGTGGTTCAAATGGCAAATCATTTCCAGCAACTTCGTAAGGACTTCCGACTTCCGGACGGCCAGAATGGAAGATAGTATTGCCATCATTATCCACCATCTCAAATTCAACATAAGCGCGACGAGCGGGATATCCACTTGGTAATTTGTGTCCAGCGAGGTTTGTAAGTTTAACTGTATATCGAGCAGTATCACCATCTACATCACCTGGGATGATTTCAATTGTTGCAGTTTGATTTTGAAGTTGATTAAGAGTTCTATCAATTACTTTATCAAAATGTTCTGGGTTGGCAGTTACGCCAAGCGCATCACCATTGTTTTTGAGGATATTCAACATAAATGAATTTCCTCCTACTAGCCAGTGTTGACCGAATGGTTGACGACCAGGCAGGAAGGCATATCCGGAAGCGATTACGATTGGTTCGTCAATACGAGGCATGTGACAGCCTTGACATTCTTGCTGCTGAGATTCATCCATATTATAGGCTGAATTGAGCCACTCGTGATACGTTGCTTGCTCTGTAAATACTGAGCCAGTTGGGTTGCCCTCTAGATCAGCAGTATTAGTTTGAAGTGTATGGCAACCTGCACAGAATTCTGATTGTGAAACTTTGTGGTCTCCTACAGGAACATATCCTACGAAAGAGGTCATAGCTGCTTCGAAGATTGGGAAACTCAGTTCAGAAGAAACATAAGGCCCCCAAATGGTGTCGGTATGGAAATGCAAAGTACCACTGAAATCTTGTCCAACCATATCAATTCTTTGTTGGTGACAAGCTCCGCAGTTTACTCCATCACGTGCAATTGAGTCTTGGTCAATTTGTGCCATAGAATAGTTTTCTTCGCCCATCATAAGATGGGTATAGCGACCTGTAGGTGCGTGACAGGAGGTACAAAGATTTACGAGTTCTTGAGCGTGTCCAGGATTAACGAGTGATTCATGTTCCACTTTGGCTCTCCAGAATGGATCCTTTGCACTATTGGCCATGATTGTAGCTCTCCAGTCTTCTGCAGGGCTAACTTGTTCGCCTTCCGCTGTAAGATTGGCATCGCCTACTGGATCAACTCCATGACAACCTGCGCATTTTCCACTGCCAAGGAAATAGCCATTGTCGCCAACTGGCAAACCAGTTACCGACATCATCATGCTCAGGGTTTCGTCGTCTGAGTGATAAGGAACGGGCTTATTGTTGTGTGAATACGCTGCAGAAAGGCCGATGATGGCTATTAGTCCAACGGACAACAATATTAATTTCGGTTTTTTAGTAAAGAATCTTTTCATGTGATTCTGAGGCAGGTTGGTTTCAAAAATTCCGGAGAGGGTTGCCCCAAATATACATTCAAAGACTAAAAACACCTACCATATCTCAATTTCTTCTACTACGATGGCACCAAACCTCTCGTTAATAAGGTCTTTGAGCTTGGTTTTACTAAGGCTTAGTTCGGCCTTTACAACACCAGTATCAATTTTGAGAATCAGAGTTCTGTCGCGAAGTTTTACATCTGTAGTTCGCTTTGAAATGACATTTCCAACCACCTTGTGGTACACATCAATTATTTCTAATTCATTGTACTTTTTGTCCATACCAGACCGCTCCAGCATAATGCGGATAACATCTTTTAAGGGTAGATCGTTGTTTTTGCGGGACATGGTGGTAGTGTGGTAGTTTGGTAGTTTGGTAGTTTGGTCGAAGTTCGGGAAAAATCTGTAAACAGTATTCAGTAGTTAGTAACTAGTCACCAGTCACTAGTCACTGGTTTTAATCTCGAACGTTTGGAAAGTGGCGCTGAGTTCTTTTAGAATTTTTGGAATACGGTCTAAGTGTGTATCTGTGATAAAGATTTGACCGTGGTGATTTTTGATCAACCAATTTAATAAATTCGAAACTCGTCCCTCGTCTACCTTGTCGTAAAGATCATCTAGCAATAGAATAGGGCAGGTGCCGCTGTGTTTTTTCAAAAGAATATACTGCGCCAGTTTCAATGAAATCAAGAATGACTTTTGTTGACCTTGAGATGCGAATTTTTTCAATGGTAAATTGGCCATCATAAATTCGATATCATCTTTGTGTGGACCGTTGTTGGTTCGTTCGAGTATTCGGTCTTTCTCTATAAAGCGAAGCAGCAAGTCTTCGAATTTATTATCGTTCAAGTCACTATTGAAATCGAGGGCAACTACTTCTTTTCCGCCAGAAATGGATTCGTATACTTCCGAAAAAAGTGGAGTAAATTCTTCAAAAAACTTTTTCCTTTCTGTATGAATGAACTCACCGTGGTAGGCAAGTCGCGCATTCCATGGTTCAATTACATCGGCATTATAACCGCCATTTTTACCCCAAGTTTTTAGCAAATTATTTCTTTGCAATAATGCTTGGTTGTATTGCACCAAGTGCTCTAGGTAAACAGATGAATATTGAGAAATAGTAGAGTCAATAAATTTTCTTCTAATCTCACTTCCTTCCAATATCAATTCGATATCATAAGGGGTGATAATTACAGAAGGCAACAATCCGATATGCTCGGAAAGTCTATCGTAGTCTTTGTGGTTTCTCTTAAAGACTTTACGGGCTGATTTGCGCAGGGCGCAATGGATTATTTCAAACTGATCACGTCTTTCAAACTCACCTGTAATAGAAGCTTGATCGTTTTGGTGCTTGATGTTTTGACTGTCGATACTATTGAAATAGGACTTACAAAATGACAAGTAATGAATAGCGTCGAGCAAATTGGTTTTGCCCTCACCGTTATTGCCAAGAAAGCATACGATGGGTGCCTCGAAATTTAATTCGAGTTCTTCGTAGTTCTTAAAACAATAGAGTGCAAGGCGTTTTAGATAAAGCCTTGAATCTCCAACATTGTTTTCTACTTCACTATTCCCAACTTCCGAAGGAGTTAAAGTCATAACTATTGTCGCCGTATTTGTTTCTGCGATGCGAACGCACGATTTCTTTATAGAGTTTGTCTAATTCTTCGATAGGATCTTCGTCACTTTCTAGAACCATAGTGTTGCTTGATTCCCAGAATTCATCAGGCCATAAAACACCATTATCAGGGAATACAAATACGGTTCCGCGAGGATCTTGCTCGCGTTTGCGCTTATATTTCACATAATAAACTAGGTATTTTTTACCCTTAATAATCTCTGTCTTTTGAAGCACCGTTTCAACAGTATCTACCTTGCCTTTGTTGTCATATTTGCTTTCAAATTTCTTTTCACAATAGATGGCAATAAGACTGTCGCGTGTGTATTGAATTGGTATCAGCTTTTCGTTTTCTGTTTCTTGAAGCATATTGACCAATCGGATAATATACTCTCTGTCTTCAGTTACGAATTTGATTGTAGAATCAGGAACGGTGATGTCTCGGTCAAGATTAAACTCTATGTATTCGATGAGTAATTGTCGTTTTTTCGATTTGTATATTTTGTCGTAAAACGCTTTTACTTCTGGTTTTTCTTTAAACGGCAGAAGCAGTCGGCAGTAGTTCAACAACATTCCTGTAGAGAATGAATACGTTTTGTCATCGGTAGCGTTAACTCTTTTCAATTCATTTTTTGCTTCCAATAAAATGAGATCGAATTGCTTTTCATAAACAGTTTTCTTCACAAATCCAGAATCCACTAGTAGCGCTAGGAGGCTGTATGTAGATGGTTTTAATTCTTCTAATGAAACCAAAGAAAGTGCCTCTGGGAACATTATTTTGGCTAATTCCAAACTGTCCCTTAGCGTTCCGATTGGTGAATTGGAAGAGCCTTTTGCCCCAATCGGTGGCTCATCCATTATGAGTTTTTTCAGCAAAAAAGTTGATTCTTTGGTGTCCATCCAACCTAAGTCTTTTAGAACTAAAGTTTGAATTGCAGCGCTGTCGGAATTGATATAGTATTCTTTAGAAAGAAAATCCATATTTGTTTTCGAAGAATCTCTCCAAAGTTCTTCAAGCAGGATCAGCTTGAGTTCATCTGCATCCTTTTTCTCCTCCGTCTTTGGAAGGGCTTTTAGCATTTTGCGGATTTCAGGAGCATTTGCTTCACTTAGCCAAATGTCATTCATGAGTAGCAGAGAATTCTTTTGAGTGGTGCTGTCTGCACTAGCGATATCCTGCAGAAAAAATGCACCACCATTATCAAATGCGCTGCGAGCAAAAATGGTGTCGGTGGGCGTAAATGAATCAAAAGCACGTTTTATGAATTCACTTTTGCCTGTGAGAGTGTCAATGCTTGTTGAGACTTCGTAAAAAGAAAGATTGTGCAATTGAACCAAGTAATGGATTGCACGTGTGGAAGATGTGTCTGTTGCTACGTAGGTTCTCTTGAATCCAGTTGGGGTATTTATTACCTCTCCTTTTGTAAGCTTTAAATCACCATATTCTGAAAAGTCGTCCTCAACTCTTTCAAAGAAAGTTGTACTGTCTTTTAGTTGATGGAATTTATTGTAACGCTTTAATCTCACAAGCACGCTCTCTGGTGATTGTGGTGGGTAGATTCTAATTCTTTCAGAAACGTCTTCAGCCTCGTTGATGTCATCGTCTGAATCCCAATTGAAGCCATAATCAGCGTCTTTTTGTTCTTCATTTAAATCAAAAGGAATCTCCATTTTAAAATGCACAAGGGTATCTACGTAGTTGTAGAATTTCGTGTATTGTGGAATGGCAAAATCAACACTATTGAAATAGTTGTGTGCAATTGCTGAATCAGATGAGTTAACTATAAAAGCGTAACGATTCAGATTTTGAGCAACAAACATGGCGTATGATACCTCGTCTTTTTTGTTCTTATATTTCCCTTTAACAGCAGCGTATCCGTCAACTGTTGCTGGGTAAGAATGAATTTTTTCGAGTTTAAAATCTTCGAGATAGGCGTCTTCTGCTGTTTCTGCGAGATAAGTATCCTCATCCAAAAAGTTAGGTTCACCTAATGTGTATCTATAGGCAATGAAATAGCTATTTGAATTTTTATCATAAGATGAAAGCTCTAGGTTGCTTTGTTTGTCGAATCTACTTTCCGTGACGAACGTGGTGAGATCACCAGGTACTTTTAATGAAAAAGATTTGTCTGGTGATGTCCAAGCGTGCTCAGAGCTGATTTTAGCATTGTAATCTATTTTGAAGCTATTGAAGAATTCATCGCCATAGCCTTTACCTACCTTTTCATTCGAAGCGGTAAGTTTTAGGATAATAACTTCTTCCGGAGCCACAATAACTCTTCGACGCTGAAAATCACCACGACGGTTTTTGCTTATAATATCGAAAGCAGGAAACCCCTGCACTGTAATTCTTTTGGAAGAAATGATGTCTCCAGGTATCGCTTCATACAGAATAGAGTCGACAGAAGCCATATAGAAATCCGCATCTTTTTTAGAATAGCCGGCATACGTTTTCAATCGATATACAAGGAAGTTGGCTCCATTAGGAATGTCCATTGAAAGCCAAGCTTGGCTGTTCATTCCGGTGCCCAATGGATACACTGTTGTTGGAGTATCGAAACTCACTTGCTTATCACCAGAAGTGAATTTTGAGTAGCTTCTTTTATAAACCACTTTGTCCAACTTTGCGCGGCGCTTCGCATCGCGTGTCCCTTTGTCGAGAGGTTCTACAGTATAGCCCATTGCGCGAAGCATTTCTACCACGCCCTCTTCACCAGGTATATGCGCGCAGCCCATTCCTGCGAAAATGGTTTGACCAGCTTTAATAACAGAGTCAATAGTGTTAACGAAGACTTTATTTCTTTCTACAAGAATGTATTTGTTGAAAGCTTGACTATTTCCAGCCCAAGAGATACTGTCCACAAGGTCAAGATCTTGACGTCGATACGCTGGTTCTATTTGTCCTTGAAGTTCTCGAAGATTTTTTCGGTCTTCGTTATCAAGGCTTTTGTTTGTTTTAGTGTTTCGTTCTTCTTTTCGGGCGAGCTTACCATAATCCATGCTTTGTTGGTAGGTCTCGAGCCCGATAGTTTTTTTGTTTAGCTTTTTACCGGTTTGATAGATATACATATCCAACCAAGTGTTTTCTTCAAAATCGGCACTTTCTCCGTATTCCTCAAAGCGGGTGAGCATATAATTAAGGAGTGGGGGCTCATAAGCTAGGATTCCCATAACACTTTCTTGCACCTCTTCATCGAGTTTGAAATAACCCACAAGCGGGTTTGTGCCGCTAGTGCCATATCCACCGCCTGAATATTCATTGTCGCCATCGCCGCTGTAGCGACCAAAGCCATTGCGGTCGAACATCGATTGAAGCCAAGCTTCAGGCTCAAGTTCGAGCGCCACGATATCTACACCTTCGATGGCATTATAGAATTGATCTCCTAATTGGAAAACTACCTTTCCACTGACGTGCATCGTGCCATAGAGATAGCAGGGTTTTTCCATTCCTGGAGCAGTTACTTTCCAGAGTAGGCTTTGATATTTTTTTTGAGCAGAGGCTTGAGAGGCAATTGTCACTAAAATAATGAGCGACAGTAGAGTTTTTGCGTAATTCATTAAATCGATAAGATGTTGAAGCGCTAAGATAATGGTTTTTGGTTGTTGGTTATTGGCTATTAGTTTTTAAAAACCAATAGCCAATGGGCAACAGCCAATAGCCAACGGCCACGAATACAGTTTGTTAAATCTAAATTAGGACGATTGAGAAATCCGATTAATTTTGCATCCACAAATTTTTGACCTATGTCTAAGAACAACAACGACGATACTATCGTGAATGTACAGGAAGTGTACGGTAAAGCAGAGTCTTTTTTCGAGAAGAATCGCAAGAACATCTATATTGGTGGAGGCGTTATTGTAGCTGCTATCGCTGGATTCTTGGTGTATCAGTTTGCTATTAAAGGCCCTAAAGAAACAGAAGCTCAGAATGCTATATTCAAGGCTATTCAATATCAAGAAATCGATTCAGCGTCTATGGCATTGAATGGAGGACCTGATTTTGCAGGTTTTGAAGAAATTGCTACTAAATACAGCGGAACTAAAGCTGGAATGGTTGCTAGCTACTGGTGTGGTGTTAACTACCGCGACATGGGCGAATTTGAAAAGGCTATTGAGCATTTCAAAAATGCTGACTTTGAAGATGAAACTGTAGGTGTTATCTCAATTGGTAATATCGGTGATTGCTATGTGCAATTGGGTAATCTTGAAGAAGCAGCTTCTTGGTTGGATAAAGCAGCTAAGCGCGCTTCATCTAGCAGCAGCAAGAACTTTACAGCTCCTCAATACATGTTGAAAGCTGCGAAAGTGAATATGGAGCTCAACAAAAACGATAGAGCGAAGTCTTTCTTACAAGATATTAAAGACAACTACGATAATAAATCAGCTGAGTGGGGAGAAGCAACACGCCTATTGGCAATGCTTACCGCTCGCGAGTCATAATAATATGTCAAGCTCGAATTTATCAGCTTACGATAAGTCTCAACTTCCCGATGTGCAGTCAATGCGCATCGGGATTGTTGTTTCTGAATGGAACAACGATATCACAGATAATCTTCTCAGAGGGGCTGTGGAGACGCTTACAGAGTGCGGTGCATCATTAGATTATATTAAGATTATCTACGTTCCTGGCAGTTTTGAATTGCCTTCAGGTGCGCAAATGCTTCTTGAAAATACTTCTGTTGAAGCTGTAATTACACTTGGCTGTGTTATCAGAGGAGAAACTCCTCACTTTGATTTTGTGTGCAACGCTTGCGCTCAAGGGGTAAAAGACGTTTCTATAAAATACAAGAAGCCGGTTATTTTCGGATTATTGACCGATAACAACGTCGAGCAAAGCCGCGCACGTAGTGGAGGGAATTTAGGTAATAAGGGTGTGGAGGCGGCAGTAACTGCAATCAAGATGATTGCACTTCAAAGACAACTCGAGAATTAATCAAATGGTTTAGACTCTTACCATTTTCTCTTCCACCAATTCTTCTTTTCCTTTTTTAGTCAACGTGTAACCGACACCACTTTTGTTGATGATAAATCCATTTAGGTAAAGATTTGCGATACGCTCACCAAGTTGTGCAGTGTGATTATCTCTTGCGTCATCATGTTCGATTCTCGTCCAATAGTTGGCTTCGAGTTGCGCAAGTTTGATAAGTTGACTCTTATTGTTTTTCTTGTAGGTGTATATGATATCCAGAAGTACGTAGTCGTATTTATCGAGCATCATCCTCATAAATAACAATAGTATTTGTTTATAGAAAGGTTTTCTTGTGTTGACAAATTAAAGATGTTCTGCGCTATGTTTTACACAATAGTGAAAAACAGTTGTTGACAAATTACACACAGTCGAAATGTTTCATTCTATCTTCGTGAAGTGAAAGATCTAAAAATTCTACATACCGCTGATTGGCACATTGGCAAACGATTGCAAGAGTATTCTCGCTTGCAAGAGCAACGTGATGTGCTCAATGAAATAGTGGATATCGCCAATGAACAAGAAGTGGATTTGGTTTTAGTAGCAGGAGATTTGTTTGATGTTTTTCATCCGGCCCACGATGCACATGAATTATTTTATCAAATTCTTTATCGTCTTTCATGCAATGGCACACGGCCTGTAATCGCTATTGCAGGCAATCACGATAGTCATTCTTTGATTGAAGCTCCTCTTCCCTTATCACGTGAATTGGGAATTTTATTGTTGGGTGCAAATCATCAACCAAGTGCTGAAATAAAAAATGCCGCGGGAATTTCTATCTCGATTCCTGAAACAGGAATTGTTTTAGTGGAATGGCCCGACGGAAGAAAAGCAAATGTGATTGTTGCTCCTTACGCGAATGAGCAATTATTAAAACAGTATTTAGGAGAAGAAGAAAGAGAAGATGAACTAAGAGAAATTTTGAAGGAAAAGTGGAATACACTTTCTGAAAAATACCAAGGTCAAGATTCTGTAAATCTATTTATGGGTCATTTCTTTTTCATTCGTGAAGGTGGAAGCAGTCAAGAAGAACCTGAAAGTGAAAGATCAATTCTTCATGTCGGCGGCGCTCAAGCCATGTTCACGGATCACTTGCCTGATGCCCTTCAATACGCTGCCTTAGGACATTTGCATCGAAATCAAGTGATAGACAATCGTCGTTTTCCAGTTGTGTATTCTAGCTCTCCGCTATCCTATAGTTTTAGCGAAGCTAATCAAGATAAATGTGTTGTGCTGATAAACGCGCGTCCTGGAGTCAAGGTCGAATTTGAGAATATCACTCTCAAAGGCGGATATGCGCTGTATCGTGTAACGTTTGATAATTTGATAGATACATTGGCATGGCTTGAATCAAATCAAGAGGCCTATGTGGAATTGACATTCATTACAGATGAGGGTTTGGATAGCGCTACGCGCAAAGCTATTATGGCCGCGCATCCTCGAATAGTGCATCTTATTCCTCAACTTAAAAATAAATCGGCAGAAACAGAAACGCGAGTTGAAGCTTCTGATTTGCAAGAAGATATTCAAACGCTTTTTAAAAAATATTATGT